>CAZWUG010000031.1:0-5173 GCA_964637525.1 uncultured Gammaproteobacteria bacterium
GAAAAGAGCTTTGGAAAATAAATTGAAGGTTATTTTGATTATCAATAAGATTGATAGAAAAGATCAACAAGTTAAAAAAGTTTTAGCTGATACAGAAAACTTATTTTTATCTTTGGTAGATGATCCAGAATTACTGGATTTCCCGACTATATATTGTATAGGTAGAGACGGTAAGGCTTTTAAACACATGCCGGAAAACATGGATGAGATATCTGACATTAGTCCAATTTTTGAACAAATTTTGGAAACAATTCCAAATGCAGTCAAAGATATTAACGAACCTTTCCAAATGCTAGTGTCTAATTTTGAAAAAAATGAATATTTGGGGAAATTAGCAGTGGGGCGAATCAATCGGGGAAAAATTAAAAAAGGCATGTCAGTATCTTTGGTTGGGTCTGATCAAAAAACTAAAGGTAATTTTAGAGTGGAAAAAATGTATGTTAACGAAGGGATCAAAAAAGTTGAAGTGGATGAAGCCGGAAGTGGCGAGATAGTTTATATTGCCGGTATCAGTGAAATTGAGATTGGACAGACATTAACTGATATTAATTGCCAAGTGGCTTTACCAAATATAGAGATAACACCTCCAACGCTGAAGGCAAGTTTTGGGCCAAATACTGGTCTTTTTGCTAAAACTGAGGCAAAGTTTTTAACTAGCCGTGAACTTAAAGCCAGATTGAACGAAGAAGTGGAAACTAATTTGGGTTTAAAAATTGAAAACGATCCAAACGATGCTATTAGAGTTTTAGTTTCCGGACGAGGTGAACTTCATTTGGCAATTTTAATTGAAAAATTACGACGTGAGGGTTATGCCATGGAAGTAGGAAAGCCGGAAGTGATTTTAAAAACAATTGACGGAAAAGTATATGAACCAATTAATGAAATGATTATTATTACTCCGGAAGAATATATGGGAACAATTACGGCTGAGTTAGGGAAAAGAAAAGCGGAAATGAAAGATATGGCGACTGATGACAAAATTGGAGTTAGAATGACTTATAAAATTAGTGAAAAGAATGGTTTAGGTTTGAGAAATTCTTTGGTGTCGGCAACAAAAGGAACAGTTTCGATTAATACCCTATTTTTAGGGTACGAACTAAAACAAGATGACAATAAAAAAGAAAGAAATGGAGTAATGATTGCATTTGAAACCGGAAAAGCATTGTCTTTTGGTTTGGACTTGGCTCAACACCGAGGAACTAATTTTATTGATCCAAATGAACAAGTTTATGAAGGTCAGATAGTTGGGTTAAGGCCAGTTGAAGGAGATTTGGAAATTAATATCTGTAAGGGTAAACATTTAACTAATACCCGTTCAGCCGGAAACGATGATAATATCGTTTTGGCACCAGCAGTTAAATATTCGATTGAAGAGTCTTTGGATTTCATTAATTCAGATGAATTGATTGATGTAACGCCCAAAAATATAAGATTAAGAAAGAAAATTTTGTCTAAGGTTGACCGGGTAAGGGCACAGAGAGCTAATAGCTAGATTTTTTGTTTGTCAGTCTTTATTTTAACTGGTTTTTAATAGTTAAGGATATTTTTATAAAATCTTTGTCAGAGATTTTAGGATGAGGGATATTGCTTAGAGCCGGACCAATATTATCAGAATTATTTCGAGGGATAATGTGAATATGGGCGTGAGGAACTTCGTTACCCATTGTTAGAAAGGTGATAAAATCCGGATTAAGAGAAGAATTTTTAATACTGAGAGCAATTTTTTGAGCTACTTGCCAAATTTTGTCAAATTCCGGGAGATCGTATACCCATCGATAATGTTTTTTGGGAATTAAAAGAGTATGTCCAGGGCTAGTAGGATTGATATCTAAAAAGGCTAAAAATAAATCGTCTTCATAAACCTGGTAACAAGGAATTTCTCCGGCGACTATTTTACAAAAAATGCAATTGTCCATAATTTAGTATAAAGTGAAAAGTTAAAAGTATAAAGTCAGATGAAAATGAAGAATATAAAACAGAGAATTAAATAAAAATTATTTGCTTTCTTGATCGATTTTAGAATAAAGTTTTTTAATAATGGAAAGAATTAAATCCTGGGCTTTGTCGAGACTCATATTAAGTGTAGCTCCGGCAGCGGCTTTGTGGCCACCACCTCCTTTGGTGGCGAGAGCAATTTTTGACATATCATAAACTTCACTATTCCTGGTTCTAAAACTGACCTTAACAACTTCCGGTTGAATTTCGACGAGAGTAAAAGCAATATTCCAACCAGTAACGGCTTTAACCGTATTAGCTATTTCCGAATAACCACCAATGGCATTAATATTTAAATTATTTTGGGTAATATTTTCATAAGAAATTTTGGCAACAGCTACATGGTTGGAAAAAAAAGTTTCTACTGACCCAAGAAGGAGAGATATAAATTTTAGTCTGTCCGGACTATCATTATTTTCAATATCAAAGATTAGTTTTGGAAATTTAGGATAAATTTTGGCTAGCTGTGAAGCTATATTAAAGGTTTTAAAAGTGGGATTAAAGTATCTAAAACCACCAGTGTCGGTATAAATACCGACATAAATGCAAGCGGCGATTTTTGGGGTGATTTTGATTTTTTTATAAATCAATAATTCATAAACTAATTGAGCTGTTGAAGAGTATGAGGGCAAAATTAAATTTATTTTGGCAAATTTATCATTAGTTTGGTGATGATCAATAGCAACTGTACGGAGTTTTTTGGGAAACTTTAACCCAGAAATTTTAGTTATCTGCTTAATTGAAGATGAATCTAAAATAATAAATAAATCATATTGAGACAAATCGATTTGAATAATATTTTTAGGGATAATTTTGTCTGATCCTGGTATGGATGATAAGTTTTTAGGGAATTCACTATCTCCTTGAATCAGAGTTACTTCTTTACCCAGATCAGTTAAAACATGGTAAAAGGCTAAGGCTGAGCCAACACAATCACCGTCAGGACTAGGATGTAGATGTAACAAAACTTTCTTGGACCGATCAATTTCTTTCCAAATTCGATGAGCGCAAATTCTAAAACTAAGCATAGAGATATTTTATCAGTTAACTGCTAAAATAAAGTAATATGAATAAACTAGTAACCACAAAGGAACTCTTTAAAAAAGCTTTAGCTGAAAAATATGCCATCGGAGCTTTTAATATTAATAATATGGAGCTGCTCCAAGGTATAGTAGCAGCAGGAGAGGAATTAAAATCACCGTTAATACTCCAAGTGTCAGCCGGGGCAAGAAAATATGCTAACAGTAAATATTTAATTAAGTTGTCTGAGGCAGCTTTGGAAACTTCAAATATTCCAATTGCATTACATTTGGATCATGGGGAAGATTTTGAAATCTGCAAAGCCTGTGTTGATGATGGATTTTCCTCGATAATGATTGACGCTTCAAGATTTGATTTTGAAGAAAATATCAGATTGACAAAAGAGGTGGTAGATTATGCCCATGATAAGGGAGTAGTTGTAGAAGCTGAATTAGGAAAGCTGGCCGGGATTGAAGATGCAGTGGCAGTAGAAAGTGCTGATGCAATTTATACTGACCCAATAAAGGCAAAGGAATTTGTCGACAGGACCGGATGCGATTCTCTGGCAGTGGCTATTGGAACCAGCCATGGAGCCTATAAATTTAAAACTGAGCCGAGATTGGATTTTGAAAGATTAGTTAAAATTAAAGAGTTGGTAGGATGGGAATATCCACTGGTTTTACACGGATCTTCGAGTGTGCCGGCTGATGTAGTAAAAATTTGCAATGATTTTGGCGCTCAAATTATGGATGCAAAAGGAGTTCCTGAAGAAATGCTGGCTCAAGCGAGTAAAATGGGGGTTACAAAAATTAATGTAGATACTGATTTAAGATTAGCTTTTACCGGACAAATTAGAAAATTCTTTAGAGAAAACCCAGCTGAATTTGATCCCAGAAAATATTTAGCTCCAGCCAGAGAGGCAGTGAAAGAATTGGTAATGAGAAAGATAAAAGTTTTTGGCAGTGAAAACAAAGCTTAAACTCTATATTGTTATATTAAAAATGGCCCAGATTCCTGGGCCATTTTTGTTTGGTTATAAACTTAATTTTTAGGCTAAGCGGTATTCCAGCTTGTCTCTATCGTAGATATGAGTGGTTTCAATAAAACGAATTTTACCAGATTTAGTAGTCATAACTAAGCTGGTAGTCCGAGCTCCGCCACCAAAGAATCTGACGCCTCGGAATAATTCTCCATCAGTAACAGCAGTGCAGCAGAAAATAATAGTTTTACCGCTAGCTAACTCATTATGAGTATAAATTTTGCCTGGTTTTCCACCCATTTTAATTAAACGTTCCTTTTCGGCTTCGTTTCGGATCCAAAAACGAGCCTGCATGTCTCCTTTTAGACAACGAATACCGGCAGAAGTGACGACTCCTTCAGGAGCGGCCCCAATGCCCATAACCGCATGAATACCGGACCCTCCCATACAAACAGCAACACCCGGGACCAAATCACCATCAGGAATCAGCTTAACCCGAGCACCGGCTTGTCTAATTTCTGAGATTAAAGTTTGGTTACGATCACGGTCCAGAACAACAATGACTAAATCAGAAATGGCACGATTTAAAGATTTAGCGATTATCTCCAAATTTTTGACTACCGGAAAATCTAAGGAAACTTTACCGGCAGCTTGAGATCCAACGATAAGTTTTTCTAAATACATATCCGGAGCGTGAAATAAACCACCTTTTTCAGAAGCAGCTAAAACAGATACGGCTCGAGGACCAAAAATAGCGGTAGCGTTGGTATTTTCAAGAGGATCAATAGCAATATCGACTTCAGGGCCTTTACCGGTGCCTAATTTTTCTCCAATGTAAAGCATTGGGGCTTCATCGCGTTCACCTTCACCGATAACTACCCGACCACGAAAATCTATGCGATTAAAAATATCTCTCATGGCACTAACAGCTTCGAAATCGGCTTTTTCTTTATCGCCAAGTCCGGCGGTATGAGCAGCTGAGATGGCTCCAATTTCAGTTACGTGAGAAAGTTGCAAAGTGAGACTCGGTTCATTTTCATAAGTAAACCCGGGATCACATTTGGTAACAGAACGTTTTGCATTAAACATATTTAAATTTACCTTTAAAAGGGTTTGATAGTTTAACTAATAATTGAAGGGTATTTTTATTATATTACTAAAGATTGATTAAAGGAAATT
>CAZWUG010000031.1:5273-11102 GCA_964637525.1 uncultured Gammaproteobacteria bacterium
GGCTCGAGACGGAAAAGTTTACGAGCTAAATTATATTCAAATTGGCCCATTAATTTTTGAAACATTTCGAAACCTTCTTTGCGATATTCGACCAGAGGATCTTTTTGAGCATAACCCCGAAGACGAACACTGTCACGAAGATTATCAAGTGTGGTTAAGTGCTCTACCCAAAGAGGGTCAAGAGTAGAAATAATAGAAAAAGTAAGAATACTGTCAGCAATATCCGAACCAAACATTTTGACCCGAGATTGCCATTGATTTTTTAGAAGATCAGTTAGTAATTCCGAAGGATGACTACTTTTTTCTAAATCTTTTTTTAATTGGCTCTTGTCTGTAGAATTCAAAGGGAGAATTTCCATAAATTCCAGAATGGCTTTTTCGATGTCTGCTTTACCGGTATCATAGGACGTATTGATACTTATCAAACTATTGATTTGATTGGAAAGATATTTAAAAACAATTTCCTGATTTTTGTCCGGAGAAAATTTTTGATTGTATAACACCTGATCACGAAGTTGATAAACTATTTGACGTTGCTTGTTGATAACATCGTCGTATTCAACCAAATTTTTACGAGCATCGAAATGAAAACCTTCAACTTTAACCTGAATTTGTTCGATAACTTTGGAAACTAGTGGATGAGTTAATGGAGTATCTTCGGGCATATTAAAACGGCTCATAAGAGAACTAATTTTCTCGCCGCCAAAGACACGCATAATATCATCGTCTAGGCCGATATAGAATTGGGAAAATCCGGGATCACCCTGACGACCAGCACGACCACGTAATTGGTTATCGATACGTCGAGATTCATGGCGTTCCGTACCAACGACACACAAACCGCCTAAAGAAATAACTTCATCATGTTCTTTTTGCCATTTGTCTTTGGCAACACCGTCTTTTGGCCCACCCAAAATAATATCAACCCCTCGACCGGCCATATTAGTAGCCACAGTGATACTGCCTTTTTTACCGGCTTTGGCAATAATTTCAGCTTCAGATCGGTGATTTTTGGCATTTAAAACCTGGTGAGGTAAACCTTTTTTACGAAGTAATGAAGAAATAATTTCATTTTTTTCGATAGAAGTAGTTCCAATTAAAACCGGTTGGCCGGTTTTATATTTTTCTTCAATAAAATTGGCAATAGCGGCATATTTAGCTCGTTGAGTTTTGAAAATAAGATCATGTTCGTCGATTCTCTGAAGAGTTTTGTGGGTGGGAATAGAGACAACATCGAGATTATAAATCTTTTTGAATTCTTCGGCTTCAGTGAGAGCAGTACCGGTCATGCCGGAAAGTTTTTGGTAAAGCCTAAAATAGTTTTGAAAAGTGATAGTGGCCCATGTTTGAGATTCCCGTTGAACAGTTACGCCCTCCTTAGCTTCAACGGCTTGGTGGAGACCATCAGACCAGCGACGACCATTCATCATCCGACCGGTAAATTCATCGACAATAATAATTTCCCCGTCTTTGACAACATAGTCTTTATCTTTATGAAATAAAGCTACGGCTTTGATGGCGTTTTCAATATAGTGGATAGTCTCAAAAGATTCTTCGTACAAATTGGTAACATTTAGAATTCTTTCGACTTTACGAATGCCATATTCCGACAAAGTGGCAGAACGGGATTTTTCATCAATAACATAATCAGTTGGTTGAAGTTCTGAGGCAATTTTAGCAAATTTATAATATTTATCAGTAGGTTGATCGTTTGGAGAAGAAATAATCAATGGAGTACGAGCTTCATCAATAAGAACGAAATCAACTTCATCGACAATGGCAAAATAATGAGGCCGTTGGACTACTTGGTCTTGGTGAGGTGCCATATGATCACGAAGATAATCAAAACCAAATTCATTATTAGTACCATAAGTGACATCGGCTTGGTAGGCTTCTTGACGAGAGATTGGCCTAAGATGAGCTAAACGATCATCAATTTTTTCTGATTCATCGGTATATTCCGGATCTAACAGAAAAGATTGTTCGTGAATTAAACAAGAAGTAGAAATTCCTAATAAGTGTAAGGCTTGAGGATACCAACCAGTACCAACACGGGTAAGATAATCGTTTGGAGTAACAATGTGCACCCCACGGCCAGTGAGAGCGTTTAAATAAGCCGGAAAGATAACAGAATGAGTTTTCCCTTCACCGGTTTTTTGCTCGGCAATACCACCTTGATGAAGAGTGATGGCTGACATAAGTTGGACATCATAAGCACATTCACCGATAGTCCGCTTAACGGCTTCACGAACGACAGCAAAAGCCTCAGGTAAAATATCATCTAAAGCTTGGCCTTTTTTAAGAAGTTTTTTGAAATATTCGGTTTTTTGAGACAATTCTTCGTCATTGAGTTTAGTAACACTTTTTTCAAAAGCATCAATTTTCTCAATTATTTTTTTATACGATTTGATTCTTTTTGAATTTTCGTCAAAAATATTTTTTAAAAAATCAAGCATAAGAAAGATTATACCAAGAAAATGAATTCAAAATATAAATTATTGGCAGTTACAGAAAATATTTTTCTGATTATTCGAAGTTGGCGCGAGCATGTTTTTAGTTAAAAAATGATATCATGGGTTTATAAAAGTATAACGGTAATTTGAATTTTTCTTCTATTGTATTGATTCTTAATTTTGAAATACCTGGCCTGGGTTTCTTACCCGAAGGCAAAAAACCCAGACTGGGTGGCTCCTCTAGCTTTGTGAAGGTTTGATAACGTCGAAGTTGGTATATGGTCGGAGAACTTCCGGAATAACGACGCTACCATCAGATTGTTGGTGATTTTCAATAATGGCCAAGACTGCCCGATCAGTGATCATAGTGGCATTTAAAATGTGAACTAATTCGTTTTTACCGTTAATCTTAACTTTAGTATTGAGACGGCGAGCTTGGTAATCGCCACAGTTACTACATGATTGGGTTTCGCGATAAGCATTTTGACCAGGGAACCAGGAATTAATGTCATACATGCGACGATTTGGCTGAGGTAAATCACCGGTACAATTATTGACGACTTGGTAAGGAATATCAAAATCCTGCATAATTTCTTCTTCATTGGCTAACATTTCCAGACACATGGCATCAGAAATTTTGTAATCCGGAAGGGTAAAAATATTCATTTCGACTTTGTTGAAAAAATGAACCCGAAGCATACCTTTCATATCTTTACCATAAGTGCCAGCTTCACGCCGAAAACAAGGTGAGAAATTAACGTATTTTAGAGGTAATTTTTTGGCATCTAAAATTTCGTCCATATGGTAAGGAACAACGGCATGTTCAGAGCTACTAATAAAAATCAAATCGTCTTCAGGAATTGAATAGTAAGCTCCCATTAAATTTTTATTACTGGCATAACCACATTTCCATTCAGTGGAGCTTTTGATCATGGTGGGTGGAATCATACCAATAAAACCCTTCTTAATTAATTTTTGGAAAGCGTAAAACATGACGGCCATTTCAAGTACGGCACCCTGACCTTTGAAATAACCAAAACGGGAACCGGAAATTTGAGCGGCTTTTTTAACATCAATTATGTCAAGTTTTTCACCAAGATCGGCATGATCTAGTGGTTGGAAATTGAATTTAGTAGGCTCTCCGACTGTTTTTAAAACTGGGTTTTCAGAATCATCTTTACCAACCGGAACATCCGGGGCAGGAATATTAGGAATTTCTTCTAAAATTAGATTTTGTTTATCTTCAAGATCTTTTAATGCCCCCTCTTTTTCTTTAAGATTAGTTTTTATTTCAGTGGCTTGAGTAAGTTGCTCATCGGTAGGCTTACCTTTAAATTGACGGGTTAAAGCATTTTGATCAGCGCGAAGTTTTTCGACATTAGATAAAAGTTCCCGGCGAGAGGAATCAAGTTTGATAATTTCGTCAATGATGGAGGAATCTTTTTGACGATTAATTAATGCTTGACGGACGGTTTCCGGTTCTTGTCGGAGCAAATTGATGTCAATCATAATTGGTTTTATTCTAACAAAAAATAAAGGCGAATATCCACGCAAATTAAACGCAATTTATTCAATTTTCTTATACATCAAAATAGCATCGTCAAATTGGCCACGACGTTTGACTCCATGAGGAAGACAGCCGTATTTAATAAAACCTAACTTATGGTATAAATTTTGAGCTGTAATATTTTGACTAAAAACTTCAAGGGTAATAATTCGTAATTCCGGAAGTTTTTTAATTGATTCAGAAATAGTTAATTCCATAATTTTTTTTCCGATACCCTCTCCCCGGAATTCTAGCGCCACACTAACACCAAATTCACCAAGGTGAGATTTTGCCTCTTTACCAGTTTCGATTTCAGCACAAGCAACCAATTGATTATTATAAAAACCACATAAGTAAACACATTGATTTTTAGAAATTTTTTCAAGTTTATCTTTGAGCCAATTTGTTTCTGATTCGGTAGTCTGTTGAAATCCCTGCAATAAAATAAAACTTTGTTCAGCAGAAATTTTATTGATGTAATCTTTTAAAGATTCGACATCGTCGATAACCGGATAACGAAATTTTATTTCTTTGCCTGATTTAGTGATAAAAGTATTAATAAAATTCATTTTAAAAACCTAAATAATGTTGTAAACGCAGCGATTGAGTCAGTAAATTTTCTGCCTTAATTTCAGGAGAGTCTAAATTATTTTTTAGATAATTAATATCAACAAAAGTAGAAATATTTTTATCAAGTTTTTGAAGATTTGAAAAATTATTTAAAATATTTTGAATGAAAATAGAGTCGTCACGTTTATTAATTAAAGCCATGGCAGCTCTTTTGAGATCAGTGGAAACATTTAGTAATTCTAGCGTTGACTTATTCATGAATTAAAATCAGGAAAATATTTTTTAACAATTTTAATGAATTTTTGACGAGTTTCTGGATTTAAAATTTCTGTACTGGGGTTTGTTTCAGATCTAATATTGGCAACCGCTGAACAATCTATTTTTTTAGAAATTAAATCAATTCCCCCACCCCAAACATTTTCTTGTAATGAACCAGAATTAATTAAAATTGATTCGCTGTCAGCATGGAGACGAGAACCACCATATAAAATTTCTTTTTGGACATCAGCAACTAATTTAACATAGCCATCTAATTCTTCCGATAATTTTTGGATTTCTTCGTCACCGGGGAAATGGTCAATTTTTAAAATAGCCATGATTTATTATAACCCAATTTCCGGAGCGATTTGCTGCATTGATGTCAGACAGATTTCGATAAATTTTTCGAGAGGAATATTTAAACCATTTTCCAATTGACACATTTTGACTTCGTCACGACGAGTGCCGGCGGCAAATTTTGGTTCTTTTAAAAACCTTTTAAAATTTGACGATTCATAATTATTTGGTAAATTTTTTCCAAACTCCATTGGAAACAATCTCTATTTTATGGCCATCAATTTTAACGGCGGTTTCATCATCAATGCCATAAATAGTATACTTATAATTTTTGGATCGTTTTTCTAAATTTTCTAAAGTAGATTCCGGGAAATATGGAGAATTAATATGTGGCTCAACCATAAAATCAACTAAAGATAAGCCGTCATTAAAAATTTCTTGATTAATTTGTTGGAGAGGTTTGGATTCAAAATCAGCATTGATTAAACTGGGAGTGGTAATAATTGTTCCGGCACTAACACCGATGTAAATTTTGGTTTCGAGTAATTTGGGTAAAATTTTTGACAGACCGGATTGATTAAACCAATACATCAAATGGTAGGTATTACCACCTTCAACAAATAAAACATCGGCATTCTCTAATCTTTCCTGCCAAATATTTTGGGGTAAGGCGGAAATATCAACAAGATCAATTTCTTTGAATTT
>CAZWUG010000032.1:0-10471 GCA_964637525.1 uncultured Gammaproteobacteria bacterium
CTATCTGGAGCAATAAGTTATATGGATAAAATTCGTGCCTAAAATAAAATGCTCGCCGGATGGAACCAATTCCGGGTAAGTTGTGTGGCTTAATCCTCCCTAATAATGGCTATTGAATTTTAATAACAATAAATATTTATTAATTCATTGGGTTATCTACTGTTTTCTCTAAAACATATTCACCATCTTTATATTGGAAATAATCTACTTTAAATGAGTTTTTAAAAACTTCTTCCCCTGACATAGGAGATTTGGTTGCATACAAAATAGTAAAACCGGTTTCTTCCTTATCTTTGGTACCTCTTGGACTGACGCTTATTTGCGCTTTATCATCACTAATAAAAACAACTTGTCCTTTATCAATTATCCAAATTCGTCCTGCTTGTTGGGTCATGGCAGTATGTTCCAAAACAACATCTTCATATACATTGTCCCCATCAGTATCAAACGAATCGTATTCTGGACAATTACCCATTAGACATTGAGGTGCAAGATCAAATTTTGTATTTTCTTTACTCTTTTCAGTGGCTGTAGAAAATCCCTGTTTGTAACCCTCATTGAAGATAAGGTTTACACCCTTATAACCTATAGCAAAAACAACTACAAAAATAATAATTAATTTATTTATATTTTTTTTCATTAATTAATATTTAAACCATCTATTATTCTTCACCTGCTGAAGTGATCTTATCTAGTATATATTCTCCGTTCTCATATTTATACCAAGCCCATTCAATATCATTTTTTGAATTAGCATTCGGTACTTTTGAATAGAAGATTATAAAACCGTTTCTATTTGTTTCATTATCTTCTTCCAACTTAATTGGCCTTACTCCAATAAACATTTCTGGCTTACTAATAAATTCTACTTTACCGTCATCAACAATTAAAACTCTCCCAGCAAACTGAGACATGCCAAAATATTCGGTTATTATATTTTCAACTTTTCCATCCTCGTCTATATCAAAAACCTGATATTTAGGACAATTGCCCTCTTCACATACTGGGATAGGGTTGTTCTCAAGTGTTTCCTCTATAATTTTTTCTTTATAATCTTCATTTATTTTATTGGCTTTGCTTAAACCGCTTTTATATCCTACTAACAAACACACACAAATTATTAATAGGTTTAAAAGTATTTTTTTAATCATTTGTTTTGCTCCCCCGATTGTGTTTCAATTTCGCTTAAGTCCATTTCCAGATTCACTAACGCCTGTTGTCTCGTCATGGAGCGATCTTTCATCAATTTCTGGATTGCGTTCTCTATCATCTGGCTGTCGTACTTCACCAGTGTCGGGAACTCTATTGGGTTGAATGGTTGTGGTTTATTGTCTGACATGTTTCTTTTTCATTAACCTATCACCAAATAATATATATAAAAAAGCAATAATAAAAGACAATATAGAAATTCTTGATGAAATTAACTCTGAATTAAATTCAATATTAACTCCAAGAAAAACCAGTAAAAACATTATTGGTATTAAAACTAAGGTTAGAATCCATTTAATCCCAATTGACAATATTAAAGAAATTAAAGAAGCAAGAAAAATAGAACCTACTAATTCTTTTATCTTCCCAAAACAATGATTTTTCATATTTATTGATCTGGTTTTGGAGAAAAATAAATGCTCCTCGCCAGCCGGTAGACCCTCGCGGATCACACCCACACACCTTTCGGCGTATGACCGAGTTAAGGAAAGCTAGACGAAGAGCATTCGTCCCTTAACTCGGATTTATTGCCATGCCTTTACAGGTTTAGGCAAACAGATTGTAAGAACACTTTATGTTACCATGAGAAAAATAATATATCTTTAGCTATATTTATTAATATTAAATACCTATTTCTAAATCTAGATTAGGTATAACCCCATAGTGAGAAAGTGCGGTTTCTAATTTGGTTAAAAACATCGGATTTTTAATTGGATGAATTGAATACAGTGGCCAGGTTAGTAAGTGTTCTCCTTTTCCAGCTTCGTCTTCTGTCTGATAATGATATGAATAATTAGTAAATACCACACCTGTACATTCATCTGGCTTGTTTGGAGACAATAATGGTTGTCTGTCAAACATCTTCTTAATATCTTTAATCCATGGTTTTTTTTCCCATTTTATATTTGGAGTAGCTGGTGAGTTTAAATCTATAAATATAATAAACGGTTTATCTTTAGGGTTCTGTTTTTTTGCTTGACGATACAATCTTTGAATATCACCCCACAATAATTGATCTTTTGGTGTTTCACCTGCTGTATTGATAACACCTTCCCTGTGTTTACTTTTTACTTCAACAGTAATCTGTTCTCCATTTTCTGGGTCGGTTGCGATAAATTCTGGATGGGTGGTTTTCAAATTTTGTTCATCAAGAAATTTAAGTTTATAACCCAATCTTGCAAAAATTGCCGCAATAGCAATTTCATACCTCGCTCCCTGATATTGATCATAGTTTTTTAGTCTATTAAGGGTTCCTATTGGAAGGTTAGAAGTGTGCATAATACAATAAACATCAAAAGCAAGTGTTAATAATGCTAAAGTCCACCCATCGGGTTTCATTGCCCACAATTTACCAACTTTGTTTTGTTCAGTCATATTTTTCTTTAACCAATCACGATATTTCTGGTAGCTTTTATAGATAAAATGCCGTTTTTCTTGAGGTAGAGAATCCTGTAATTTTCTCCACTCCTCTCCTAGAGTATTAGTAAAAACAAAAACAATGAATTCGTGAAATGTTTCCTCGGGTGGTCGTTCATAATATAATCTGCTTCCCATTGTCCAAAACTTTTTACCTTGAAAAATGGCTGGTTTAACAAAATTTATATAGATGCCTAATGGTTCCAAATATTTTTTTCTTATCTCGTTATTTTCTTCTTCTGCCTTATTTTTTAATTCTTCCAACTCTGGAGTAGATTCAACCCTAGTGATATTGGGTATTAATTGCGGATTATTTTTCAAATAACAACACTTTTTATATTTTTTACCACTACCGCAAAAACATGGTTCATTCCTACCAATTTTTACCATATCAACTTATTAGTTCTCCATTAAATGCTTTTTGCATTAAAGCATTAAATAAGTTTTGGATTTCTTCAAGGGAGCTTTTTAAATTCAAGTCTATAAATCGCACTTGGTTTTTTATAAGACTAAATTTTTCTTGGATTTCAAGGGGAGGCATTGGTATCTTAATAGATTTAACATCATCAAAATTCAACCCAGCCTTTGCTGCCCCTTTATTTAATTTTTGGATCTGGAGCTGACCCCCGTCGGAACAAATAAATTCAGCAACATATTCGGGTACATATCCTTCTTTTAATCTTAAAATTGCTAAATGTTGGTTAATATAAGCATCACTTTTCATGCCTTGAACAACGGCTGATCTGCCTAAGTCAGCCGTAATAGAAAGAAGAACATCACCTTCCTTCACCCTTGTTCTCCGGGCTTCTGCATTTAGTGGTGGTTTAACATAACTTAGATTCTCTAAAAGTAACTTATTGTTTCTCCCTACATTTTTTATTGTGATAAATACTGAACCACTATCAGAATAATATTTAGCCCAACCACGAGAACCGCTGGTAATACTAGAAACTATATCTCCTATAGTCTTGATTTCCCATTTTTTTGGATTATTCACCGGATCACCAAAAAGTTCAAGAAACTTAGATTTTAAATATTCATCTAACAAATCAATTGTTTGTTTTCGTTTTTGAATAAGATTTTCTGCTTGATCAAGAATTTTTGCTATTCTTTTTTGATCTTCTAACGGAATATCTGGTATTAATATTTCTTTAAACTTTTCATTGTTTATTGCTTTTTGTGTTGCACCAGATGAAAATTTATCTTTTTGTTCTTGAAAATATTTAGATTGAAGTAAGTGAAATAAAAAATTGGGACTCCAATTTTCTTTTGCTTCTAAAACCAAAAAACCTGTTGAAAAAATATAATCAGAAATATTGTTGTCAACTAGAAATACTTTATTAGTCCCCTTCATTTTGGCTACAATAAGTTGATTTTCCTTAGCTAATAAATCTGCTCTACTAGGTTTATCTTTATATGTAACTTTTTCAGTCACGATATTATCACCAACTAATCCACCTGTCGCCAAATATTCTTTTTCGCCATCAAATGGTTTAACTCTTTGATTTACAATTTTTACAGCATTAATAATTGATATTTGTTTCATATTCATAAATTTTTCAAAACAGCAGTACCAGCCGATATTTCTTGATTTAGATTTTCAATTTTTTCTAAAATTATTTTTGAGTCTTCATATTCAACTTCTTCATACTCTATTTCTTTGTATCTGTTTAAGCTTAGATTATAATCGCTTGCCTCAATCTCTTTTCTTGGTATAAAAAATGCTTTAGCTTTACGATCTAAATCTTTTTCAGGATTTCGCTCATTCCATTTCTTAATGATGTCAGGAATATCATTGTCACTAATTTTTGTTCGTTTATCATCAAGACTGAAACCATCGGCTTTCATGTCATAGAACCAAACATTTTTAGTTTCTCCGCCTTTAACAAAAATTAAAACAGCTGTACTAACTCCTGCATATGGTTTAAAAATTCCTGATGGCATTGATACAACTCCCTGCAATTCACACTTTTCAATTAACATCTTACGAAGGTCCTTGTGAGCATTACTAGATCCAAACAAAACACCATCAGGAACAATCACGCCAGCTTTGCCTCCTAATCTGAGTAAATTAACTATTCTATTAACGAAAAGAAGTTCTGTTTTTGTGGTATTTATACTTAAGTTTTCGTTGATGTCTCCTTTATCAATGCTTCCTTTAAAGGGAGGGTTTGCGAGTACAACATCAAATCTATCTTCATCGGTAAACTTTTTAGAAAGAGTATCTTTATAATCAATATTTGGTTGATCAATACCATGAAGCATTAAATTCATTAGACCAATACGGACCATAGTGGAATCAAAATCGTAACCATAAAATGTTTTTTCTTTTATGGCTTGCCATTGACGAGGATCGGTTAACTTATCAGCTACGGTTCCCCTTTCCATTCCCGTATCATCAACAAATCGGTGTTCTGGGCTCGTGTATTGAGTCATAATATGTTGATAGGCTCCCAACAAAAAACCGCCAGTACCACACGCAGGGTCACATATTTCATCACCTAATTTTGGATTAACTAAAGAACAAATCATTTGGATAATATGTCTAGGAGTGCGGAATTGACCATTTTTACCTGCCGATGCTATTTCTGAAAGTAAATATTCATAAATATCTCCCTGTGTATCTTGAAATGTTTGACCATCCTTTTGGTCTTTTTCAATTTCTTCATAAATGTTGTCAATAATATTTACTGCCTCAACCAACAATGAAGGCTTAGGGATAATAAATACAGCATCCTTCATATGATGAGTAAATGCATTGCTTCCATTTAAATTTTTTATGAATGGAAAAATTTTTTCTTGCATCAATTTAAGCATTTCATCGCCCTTTAAAAACTTAAATTGACTCCATCTCTTGTCTTGATTATTAACACCATCTTCATCAACCCCATCAAAAATAGAAACGAATGGACGATTCAAAAATTCTGCATCTACCTTATTTTTTGTATCTTGTTCATCAAGGCGTTTCATAAAAAGAAGATAAGAAATTTGTTCAATAGCAGTTAGAGGATTAGCAATACCACCTGACCAAAATTTATCCCACAATTTAGCAACATTACTTTTTATTGATCCATTAAGCATAAGTACTCCTTTGGGGCACACTTTGAGAAAATTGATGTGCGAATAAATAAATTTCTTCTATTTGATCTTTTTGAAATAAACCTAAAACTCCTCTTGGATGCAGTTGAGTAAAAGGAGGGCTAATTAAACTTTCTTTTTGAATACCTTTGGTTTGTAATATGTAGGTTTTTAATGTTTGTAAAAACTGTATTTGTTGATGATTATAAAGATTGTTATGGTCCACAATAAATTGATCAAATTTTTGACTAACTGCATCTGACCAAGCTGGAACTTGCTCCATACCCAAAATATGTTTAATAAATTCTATAAATCTTGCGGATTGGTTATCGTAAATTTTTTGTAATAATTCTTCAGTTACATAAGGTTCTTTTTCTCTTAACATATTAGCTAAATCGTTTATTTCTGAACTATTTAATTCAAAACCTAGTTTTAATTTTTTCAAAATTGGATTGCTGTCTTCCAAATCTTTTACGACTTGTTCTACTTTGGATTTATATGCTGAAGTAGTTTGTCTTTCATGTTTTGGACCAAATTCTACCCACGATTTTTCTTGAGTAAAATCTTGTAAACGCAATTCCTCAATTGGTTTTTTATACATTACACGGAATCGCATAATCGGAGCCAAAGTATTTTGTAAATCGGTAATAGATTCCTCAGAAAGAGTGAGCCAAAAATTGCTTGACATCGCTTTTTCAATTAAGTCTTTGTGTTCAGCAACTGTATTTACAGATAAAGGAAGTTCTGCCAACTGGCTTTTTATGTTTTCCTTGAATATTTCAATTGATTTCTGATCATCAAGGATTAAGGCGGTGGATAAATCAATCATATCTATTTCAAACCTTACTGCTTTAAAATCAACATTAGACTGAGTCCTCATTATTGGGGCAATTGTTGACCGAAGATATTCAAGCTTTTCTTTTGTTAATAACTGCCAAAACGAATTATCAGAAACACTTTCAAGATGGGTACGATTATCTAATACAATTACATTATTCTCCGGTAACTTTTTAATATCTTCTCGCAAAGAATTGACAATAACTTTAGTAATAGAATCTTTTTGTGTTTGTTGGGAGGCAATTAATTTTTTAAGTTTTGCTTGAAACAAACGAACTGTTGCTGGAATTTCAGCTCCTGGTTCTTTTCCTTTGGGATTCATCTTGAAGAAACTGAAATTATTCCAACAATCAATAATTAGAAATTTATCTTTTTGAATACACCATGATTTTCGTTTAGTAAGATTATCGTCAAGCACACGAGTACCACGACCTATCATCTGCCAAAATTTAGTAAACGAATAAACTGGTTTGGCAAAAACAAGATTAACAACTTCTTTTACATCTATTCCGGTATCTAACATATCAACGCTGATGGCGATTCTAGGAAAATCTTTGTTTTTAAATTGGTCAAGTAGCCCACCTTTTCCATAAACTCTTGGGTCTTGTGAAACGATGACTGATGATAATTTACCTTTATGCTCAGGATACATCGTGTCAAGCATTTCTTGAAGCCGATGGGCATGAGCAATAGAAACAGCAAATATAATACTCTTCCCCGGAAGTACACCATTACTATCTTTAATGCACTCTTCCATAAATTCTCGGATAATAAGATTATTGGTTCCTGAGTTAGTAACCTTCTTTTCAAGCTCTGTTCCTTCAAAATTTATGTCTCCTAAATCTTTACCTTCAAGAATTAGTTTATCTTGTATTACTTGAGGGAGTTCTCCGCTTTTAATACCTTCTATTTGAAATTTAGAACGAACATTTAAAACTTCAAAATCACTAAGATATGGAGGTTTATGATTAATCGCTTCCTCGTAAGAATAAGCATAAGTTGGATTTCCGGTTTCACATTCAAACAAATCAAAAGTATCGTGATCTACCCTATCGGTAGGGGTAGCTGTTAAACCAATTTTAAAAGCATCAAAATAAGTTAATACGTTTTTATAGGTGTTATATATTGAGCGATGACTTTCGTCTGCCACCACCACATCAAAAAAGAAGGGTGAAATATAAGGATCATTCCTTTCAATGATATTTTGCATGGTTGGGTAAGTTGATACATAAACCATTCTATCCGTAGAAAATGTTGATTCACCTTGTTGTGGCCAAATTGGACAGTCTGGTAAAAATTCTTTAAACCCATCAAGAGCTTGTTCACCAAGAGCTATTCGGTCAACAAGAAATAAAACTCTTTGAGCCCACTTTGCCCTCATTAAAGAGTTTATTAAAGCAACACAAACACGAGTTTTCCCAGTACCAGTTGCCATTACTAACAAAAATTTCCTTTTTTGCTCTTCAATGTTATCTAATACGGTCCTAATTGCTTGAATTTGATAATCTCTACCAGCAATATATTTATCAATAAGTTCGGCAGACAACGGACCTTTTTCTTTGCTAAAAAAACGCATTCTTTCCAAATCTTTTTGGGTGGGAAATCCATAAACTTTTCGTGGTGGATAGTGTTCCATATCCCAAAAAAAAGTGTCGTATCCGTTTGTATAAAAAACAAAAGGCAAATCACATCCTAATACTTTTTTTACATTTTCAGCGTATTGTTTGGCTTGTTCTTTTCCAATGCGTGCATCTTTTGAGGTCCTTTTGGCTTCTACTACAGCCAAAGGCTTTTGATCCTTTCCAAGAAGTAAATAATCTACAAACTGATGATCTGTATAAGGATCGGCTGGGTCCGGCTTAGAATCTCCAAGGTAAAGGTCAAACTCCAAAGATACTTTTGTTAGATCATTGATATCCCATCCAGACTTTAAAAGCGATTTATCAATAATCTCTCTTCTTGTTTGAGCTTCACTTATATTTGAGGTGTTCATATTCATTATTTTGGACTGTCTGAATTATACCTTTTATTCGTAATAAAGCCCATATTTTAATATAAATATGTTTAGGGATAAAATTATATATGGGTTCAAAAAGAGCTAAATTGGCAGCTCAAAAATTATATGAAATTATACGAAAAGGTATGAATTTTGAGGGTCTAACGATGGGAAAAATTCTGAGAGAAGTTGGATACTCAAGGAAAACATCATTAATTCCAAAATTAGTTACATCTACAAAAACATACAACAATGAGCTAGGTATAATTATTGCCGATCCTTCTATTTCAGATTTTTGCAAAGATGTTCTAAAAATGTCTAAAACGAAGTAAAATTGGGAAGAATGAAAATGGAGGAAAATATAGATATTTTTTTGAGTAATTTGGGGTTGGATTACATTTTAAATTATCTTGATAATAATCGCCATTGTAACAGTGAACCTTTTATTTTACCGGTAATTGATATTTTAAGATTAGATCCAAATGTTGATAATGAAATAAACACAATTAGAAAAAATTTAAGTATTAATTGGAAAAACAATGTAAAAAATATTGAAAAAAAGTTTGGAAAAGATAATCTTAATAACTATTTAAAAGACTTAAATAAAGTTATTTACAATATTGATTTACCAATTAATAACAACTTTACTTCCATAGGAAAATACTTAAAAAAATACATAAAAACATATTACCCAAATATTTCCAAAGAGGTAAATCAAATTAAAAGAAAATGGGCAACAAAAATTCAGTCAATATGGTATGAAGACATTGAAATATATATTGTTTTTAATATTTGCAAAATTACTCCATTTGTATTTAAGAGACCGACCCCATTAATTAATGTTAGACATGATCAAAAAACTAATGAAAAATATCTTGAAATTAAAATATTTTCAGATACCGGTTTATTTGGTTTTGATAAAAAGATTTGGTCTAGAGTTATTAATGAGGCTTTTCCAGAAAGAATAAAACAAGAAAGAATAGATGAGGATAATAATCTAAAAAGATTCCTCCATTATGTATTAAGGGTTAAGGGTGATTATAGCCACAATGAAATATATAAATGGCTTAAGTCAAAAGGGGTTTTGTTTGATGAAAGCGATTATCCACATGCTAGTCAAGAAATAAATAGATTTAGAGAAACAATGGGATTTAAAAAATAACACAATTCAATTGATAATATTGAGTGTTATATTCGCTTCTTTTTAAGAAATAAACTTGCTTACTATGAAAATAGTAAGTAAAGAATTAATAAAAACATCGGATCTAGCACTAGCGACAACCATTTCCTTATATTCCCCTATTGAAACTACTGAATTTTTAGAGAATAAAAAAGTTTTGTTTGTATTTATAAAATCACCAGAATTAGAAAAATTAATTGCTTTGTATTGGAGTGGAAATATGAGAATTGAACCCCAACAATTCTTTAATCAACTTAAGGTTATTAAAACTAGAATTTATTCTGGATTATGAAACCTATTAGCCAAGAATTAGTTGCGGAACTTGGAGAAATCCTGAAAGAAGAAATAAATTTAGATTTGGATTATGAGACTTTAAATAAACTTGCAAATTTTTTAGTTGAATATTTTCAAATTTTATTAGTTCAAAAAAAAGTGTAGAACAGAAAATTCTTCTAATATGAAAATGAACAAACCTAAAATTTTAATAAAAATTGTTGATAATGACGGAAAGGTAAAAAGAGTCTCAACAAAGAAAAGTAAAAGGATTTATAGATTTCTTAAGGCAGATAATTTTTTAAATAGCCGAATTTTTATCAACATCAGTTACGGAGAAGGATATAAAAACCAGGGTGAATACTTGTCGGTTGGAGAAGCATTATTAGCATTGAAGGCATTTTTGGAGGTGGAAATATGACTACTAGTATTGGGGATGTATTAAGAGAATTATTTATAGAGAAGAAAAGTATTTTGGATGG
>CAZWUG010000032.1:10481-10788 GCA_964637525.1 uncultured Gammaproteobacteria bacterium
TGGAGATGTATTAAGGGAGAAAAAACAACTGTTAACAGTTAACAGTTATAAAAATATTAATAATAATACAGTTAACAGTGAAACTGTTTCTTCTGATAAAGATGAAACGATCGGTGATTGTCTCAATCAATATATATATGAACCCGAGGCGATTGCGAAAAAGCTAGCTGAGGAATTAGATGATAAGAAGAGTGAAGTATATTTTCTTTTATTGGCCAAAAATACAACTTCTCCAGAGAGATTAATTGAAGCACTTAGTTATGTTAAAAATGCTGATTCTCGGGGAAATATTAAAACAAAAAATAAG
>CAZWUG010000033.1:0-10115 GCA_964637525.1 uncultured Gammaproteobacteria bacterium
GTTTTGAAAACAAGCGTCAGTAATGACATGCAGGTTCAACTCCTGTCCCCTCCGCCAATTTTCAGTCCCTACTTCTCACCATCACCACTTTCCCTTGGTGAACTGTAACCTCTCCACTTTCTCCCACGATCTCATTACTCACCCCAATTGCCTCTCCCCTGGTAATAGTTTTATGGTCGATATCATAAGCAAATCCTTTTAGCGAAATCACCACCGAATCAGTCACCGGCAAAACCGAAACAAAAGGAAACAATTTTTCCGCCTTAAGAGTTAATTTATCATTAACCAAATAAATTTCATTATTTATATCCTTAATACTGGCAAAAATCGATTTTCCCCAAAATTTCTCCAACAAAAAAATATTAGCCAAAGTGTGATCCATTCTTGTCCCTGTCGCTCCATAAATTACTATTTCTTTGGGTTTAAGTTTAATTGTTTCCAACACCGCTAATTCCGTATCGGTAAAATCTTTTTTAGCCTCAAAAACTTTTATATTTTTACAATTATTCTTAATCACCGTCATTTCTGCTCCGTCTGTCGAATCAAAATCACCAATCGCTAAATCCGGAATAATCTTTTGCTCTATCAGCCAATACGCCGCCCAATCCACCCCAATTACCAAATCACTTTTTTTAATTTCTCCAACCAAACTCTCATCCAATTTTCCGTTAGTCACAATTACTACCCTATCAATACTCATACTCGTTATTATAATCCATACAAGCCAAAACTAACTCTTCCTTTTACTCTTCTCCATCATCTCCAACGACTTTTCCAGCGATTCAGCCGTCACCACTTCCCCGTCATTCACAAAATAAATTTCATCAGCATTTTTAATCGTATTTAGCCGATGAGCAATAATTATTTTGGTTGTTTCTTTTGGCAGTTTATCAATAATTTTTTGCAATAGTCCTTCGGTTACTGTATCAATATTGGCTGTTGCCTCATCCATCACCAACAATTTTGGTTTACGAATAATCGCTCGGATAAAAGAAATTATTTGCTTTTGACCCAAACTAATTTTTTCTGTATTTGGCTTTACCTCAGTTTCTAAACCGTTTTCAAACCGATCTATCAATTCCTCCAAACCCTCATCTTTTAAGATCTTCTCTAATTTTTCTTTGGAATATTTATCAAAATCAGGATTCCCATAAACAATATTCTCCCCCACTGTGCCGGTAAACATATATTGTTCTTGCATGATAAATCCAATTTCAACAGATAATTCACTATTCAAAAAAGATCTAATATCTTGTCCTTCAAAAGAAATTTTACCTTCATCCGGATCATACAACCGGCACATCAACGAAGCCGTTGTGCTTTTCCCCCCACCGGTTGGGCCCACCATAGCATAAGTTTTACCCGGTTTTAATTCTAAACTAATTTTATCCAAAACATTTTTCTTCCCATCATAAGAAAAGCTTACTTTATCAAACCTGACCATATTTTTAAAATCTTTACCTAAATTCTTTTTAGAAATTACCTCCAAATCAGATTTCATTTTTAAAATTTCTGAAATTCTGATCCATGCTGCAAAAGCTGTTTGAGTATTAGCCCACACCTGAGCCATTTGTCTTAATGGTCCGTAAAATTTATCGGTATAAGTCATAAAAGAAATCAAAATTCCCACTGTCAAATTTCCCCTTAAAATCATATTAACTCCCGCAATCAACACTATCACCCAAGCTAAATTACCCGAAAAATCATAAACTGGACTAGTAATATTATTTGCCACTCCCGCCCTTACCGAACTGTCAAAATTATTTTTATTGGCTTTAGTAAAGTTATCTCTAAAAAAATCTCTTCTGTCAAAAAGAACTATTACTTTAAAATAGTTCAAACTTTCCTGAATTTCTGCCGATAATCCTCCTAAAGATTGCAAACTTAATCTGTTCTTTTTACTTAAAAACGGAGTTAAGAAATAAGTCACTATCACTAATAAAATTCCTGATGCCATCATCCATAAGGCTAATTCCCAATTTATGAAAAAGACAAAAACTCCCATACCTAAAATAACAAAAATATTTCCCACAAACTGATTCAAAGATTGAGAAAAGAATTGATTTAATTTATCCGTATCGCTATTAATCCGAGAAATTAAATCTCCTAATTTATTTTGATTAAAAAATGCCAATGGCAACTTTTGGATCTTTTCAAACACTCGATTTCTTAATTTAAATAACACATTCTGACCTATAGTTCCCATCAAAATTGTTTGAAAATAAACTGTCACCGATATCACTATATATAACCCCATCAAAATCAAACCTCGTTGCCAAAGTAAACCCCAATCCTTTGTTTGAACGAATTGGTCAATTGATTTCCCCACTATCAACGGAGTTGCTACATTTGCCGCAGAATTGATTAAAATCAACAATAAAGCTAAAAATAATTTTAATTTTTCTCCTCCCAAAAATTCTCTAAATTGCTTTATTAAAACCATTATTTTAAAATTTGGTTTATTTTTTGAATCGTAATTTTTCAAGTAAAAATCTTTCATTCAGTCGACATTTGTAAACTATATAACTGTTGATATTCCGGACATTTTTTCATCAACTCTTTATGAGTTCCACCAGCTAAAATCTCCCCTTCCATCAAAAAAATTATCTCATCAAAATCAATTACTGAATTTATTTGTTGAGCCACCATCACCTGAGTTATTCCCTTATAATTCTTAATTAATTTATTCAAAATTTCCTTTTCCGTCGCCTTGTCAACTCTGGCAGTAAAATCATCTAATAATAAAATTTTAGGATTAATTGCTAAAGCCCTAGCTAAAGTTAATCTTTGTTTCTGACCCCCCGACAGATTTGAACCCCTTTCTGTTATTTTAGTCTCCAGACCATCAGGTAAACCTTCAACAAACTCCTTTAAGGCCGATGTTTCTAATACCATATCCAAATTATCCCCATCTGATTTCTTTCCAAAATTAATATTCTCTTTAAGAGATGTATTAAAAATCGAACTATCTTGGAACACTAACCCTATTTGATCCGACAAACATTTTTGGGAATATTTTTTCAAAACAACGTCATCAATTAAAATTTTACCTTTATCCGGATTAACTAAGCCCGACATCAAATAAAATAATTGTGTCTTCCCTGCCCCGGTTGGGCCTAAAATCGCTGTCCTCTTCCCTGGCAACACTTCAAAACTAACATTTTTTAAAACTTCTTTTTGGCCAAAACTTAAACTCACATTTTTAAAAGTAATCTTTCCGGCAAGTTCTTTTTCTAAACAACCGAAATCATTAGTCTCGGGTGAATTTAAAACTTCCATCACCCGCTGGAAAGAAGTCATCGCCCTAACCAAAATATTACTAATAAATCCCAGCACTATTACCGGAAAAATTAACATATAAACATAATTGCTAAAAGCCAATAAATTTCCCACTGTAAAAGTTCCCCCCAGAACAAATTTTCCTCCAACCAACAAAATCAAAACAATTGCCATGTTTGCCAATAAATTTATCAACGGAATCAAAGTTGAAAATAATTTTAATATCGACATTCCTATCCCTTTAGCTTGAGAATTTTGATCATTAAATTTTTTAATTTCCCAAACTTGAGAATTTAAAACTCTCACTAAACCAGCTGCCACAATACTTTCATTAATCACTTTATTCAATCTGTCAATCACTTCCTGAGATTTTTTAAAATAATTTTTTATTTTTCTAAAAAGACTGAAAAATATTATTCCGATAATTGGCACTATTAGTAACACCATCCCTGCTAACTTCACATTTATACTTAAAAGTAAGACTGTCGCCCCCGCAATCATTACTACCGACGAAAAAATTTGCACCAAACCCATTGTCATTGCTTGTTTAATATTATCCACATCACTAGTCAGTACTGTTAACAATTTTTCCGGCGTAATCTTCTCTATAAAGACAAAATTTTGTTGAGAAATTTTTTCCATTAACCGACTTCTTAAATCTCGCGCCAAAGATTCGGCCACAAAAGTCTGCAAAAAACTTTGTGACAAAGAGAAAATAAATATTAATACCGCCAAACAAACCAAAAGAATTATGGTTTTATTCAACGAAAAGTTAACCGTACTAAAATTATCAATCACCCCGGAGCCAATTTTTGGTAACCACAAAGTCAAACCATTACTTATCAAACTACATATCAAAACCAATCCCAGCACCCACCAATAAGGCCTAACTAAACTTAAAATATATTTTTTAATATTCATATTCAGACTTCAGAGTATACTCCTAACAATTTTATAAAAAAACCTTTTTTGCTATCATTAATTATGTCATCTGTCCGGCAAATCATCTATCTTTTATTAATCATCGCTATCCTTGCTGCCATCGGACTATCTATCAGTAAGTTAATGGCAGAAAACAGTCAATATGTCGCTTCTGAAGAAACCTTTACTGTCCCTCACCTCACTCCCGGTGAAACAAAAAATATTGATTGGGAAACCACAGAAAAACTTATGGCTTCCTGTCAAATCAAAGTTATTTTTCAAAAACGCAATTTAGAAGTTACTCTTCGTGACATTAATGACCAAATTTATCAAACTTCTCAAACTAAACTTAATGATATTTCCCAACTAGCCAAAAAATACCAAGGTCCCTGCGATATTATTCAAACTATCACTGAATAATGTTAAAATAAATTACAAGTGACATTCCCTAGATTAAAAGTTTATTGGAGGTTCCTATGAATATCAGAATCAACGGGGTCAACTTAATAATTTCCCTCACCACCCGACGGACAATTCAAACTAAATTTGTCCAAAAATTAGATCAATTATTGCCCCAATTCAACAACGAACTTAAAACCGCATCCTTAGTTATTCAAAAGGATAAGAAATATAAAAATTACACGGCCAAATTTGATATGAGTCTCCCCGGGCTCAAAAATCCCATTCATGCCCAGACTTCCCACCACGAATTGACTTCAGTTATTGTTGATCTTCGGGAAGCAGTTGAAAGACAAATTAAAAAATACAAACACGCCGATTAATTCAACCTTTTTGATATTTATTCGCCCTCTGGCGAAAACTTTACAAACTTGATAAACTACGAGCATGTCTAAATCTAAAAAAACACCTAGAATTTTGATCGCTTTACTTTGTTCTGTTTGTGGTGCTCAAAATTATTTAACCGAAAAAAACAAAACTAACACTCCTGACAAACTCAAATTTGTCAAATACTGTAAATGGTGCAAAAAAGCCACTGAACACAAAGAATCCGCTAAGCTTAAATAGTTTTACGATAAAAATTCGAAGATATAATTTTTTAGCGAATTTCAACACGCCAGTATTGACTGAGATAAAAAATTCGTATCAAGAATTTTTATAAAAAAGTCAAATGAAACTTGATTTATCTACACTAGAAAGTATTTATATCTCCCCTCTTGAGGGGTGTAACCTCGCCTGCAAATATTGTTACACTCAAAAAACTGCCGATGTCTTGTCTAACAAACAAATTTTAGACTTTATTTCAAAATATCGATCTTACTTAAAATCTTTATCAACCAAATCTAAGATCTATCATCTAAGATCTACCATCTTATGCGGTGGTGAAGTTTTTTTACTCCCGGATTTCCCTCAATTAGTCAACACTTTGATCGATAAAGATATATTTGTAACCATAATTACTAATGGTACCATTGACCGACTTAATGAGATAAAAAAGCCCGATAATTGCCAAATTTTAGTTTCTTTCGATGGTCCAAAAGAAATTCATAACCAAAACCGTGGTTCCGGCAATTTTGAAAAATCTATTAAATATATCAAACATGCTCAAGATCTTGGTTTTCCTGTGGGTATTATGTTTTTAGTCACCAAAGATTCTTACCCCCTCAAAGATTCATTCCCTTCCTTATTGTCTAAAGCTCTAACCCTCCAAAGTTCTCAGGCTCTAAATATTACTTACCTAACTGACCGAAAAATGTCTTTAACCAACAACCAATGTTTAGACATTAAACTTCATTATCCCACTTTCCCAAATAAATTTTTTGGCTGCCATCAACTCAGCCTTCAATCCAACGGTAATATTACCGGTTGCTGTGAATCATCAATTTCACTCGGGAAAATCAGCGACAATCCCCAAACTTACGTCTCTAAATTCATCAATTCTCTCTCTCAATGTCTTTCCTGCCCTATTTCTTCCCTACCATCTAACATCTATCATCTAACATCCAAATGCGGTGGTTGTTGTCATCCGTCTTATCTTTGCGGTTATCCGCAGGAATTCCACCAGAATTCCTGTCAGGATATAATTAAGTTATTTAACAACCCAGCACACCCCAAAATTTAAATTTAAAAAACTATATGGACTTCACCAAGCATTTTATTCGCCAATGGACTATTCAAGCTATTCGCAACTTTTTTATCGACCGAAATTTCCATGAAGTCGACACCCCTACTCTTTTAGCCAAAATTTCCATCGAACCCAATCTTTATCCTCTCAAAACCAAATGGAGTCAACGCGATTTTACTTTCTACCTTCCCACTTCCCCTGAAAGTGCTTTAAAAAGAGTTATCGCTCAAGGTATTGGCAACTGTTTTACTGTTGCCAAAGTTTTTCGTGATCTGGAAGACATTGGACCCACTCATAATTTGGAATTTTCCATGCTTGAATGGTATGAAATGAATAAAACTCATCATGACATTGCCAAAACCACCAAAGAATTAATTTTAAATTCTCTTCATTACATTCAACAAAAACTTAATTTACCTCAAACTGATTTTATTATTTATCAAGGCAATAAAATTGAACTTGGTGGTGATTGGTACCAATTTACTCTTAAAGAATTATTTCAAAAATATGCCAACATCAATTTATCAAAAAATTTAACTGCTCCGGAAATTATCGCCACTGCCAAATCTAAAGGTTACAACGTCGACGGTGTCACTACCTGGGAACCGCTTTACACTCAAATTTTTATCAATGAAATTGAATCAAATATTCCCCAAGATAAACCATTTATTATTTTCGACTATCCCACTCAAACCTCGCCTCTCTGCCAAACTTGCCCCGATTCTCCCGGTTTCAGCCAGCGTTTCGAATTTTATATCGGTGGCATGGAAATCGGCAATGCCTACACTGAACTAACCGATTCCAAAATTTTAAAAGATAATTTTGACACCGAAACTAAATTCAGACAAGAAAATAATTTACCCGTCTATCCTTATGATCAAAAATTTGTCGAAGCCTGTGGCCAACTCCCCCCATGTGCTGGCATTGGTTTAGGTGTCGACCGACTCGCTATGTTATTTTCTAACTCCGATAAAATAGAAGACGTTCTTTATTTTCCTACTTCACAGTTAATTCAAGAATAAATATAATTAACATAATATGAGTAAACCTGCATCAAAATCTAAGCCAGACAACCGATCTACTATCGTCAAAGGTTTTGTTAAGCCAACCGTTCCTAATTTTCCGGGAACTAAAGCTCCAACCAACTTCAAACCAACTGGCCGTTTTCAAACCATCAATCGTTCCCGCCGCTAAACTCTTTTTTAGCCGCCGCCAAAACTTTTTCCCAACTTTTACACGGAATTACTTTAATATCTTTTCTATCTGTCTCTGTATTATCATACAAAAACACCGTCCCTTTATATTTTTTACTCAGATGCTTTACTAATCCAGAATTATCATCAACAATTCCTTGAATTTCCGGATACAAATACTCCAACACTTTTGCCTTCCATTTATTAGCACTCTTTTTATAAACTCCACTGGTCCTGGTAACTATCGTCGCCTTAGGAAAACCATGCTTTTTAAGCCAAAATATAGTTCCATTTAAAATAACTCTCGGTCTAGCTGTTATATAAGCCGATATCGGAATAATCTTTGTTAATTTATTGGCTAACAAATTTGAATTCTCAATTAAAGGCATTGCCTTTTGCAGTTCATTTCCTTTAATAATTTTTTCTATTAACTTTCGACACTCACCTCCTTGCCAATAAGGAATTTTTTTGGTGTGTTTATATTTTCTGGCGATTTCCTCAGCCGTTAAATTTTCCGGATTACCAAACTTTTTCATTAATTCTGCCACCATATAGCCAATAGTAAAAGACAAAGTTTCATCCACATCCAAAGCCAGACCCCGAATTTTGTTAGCCTTAAGTCTCTTTTTCAAAGCCACAATTTCTCGATTTTTTATTCTCATTATTATTTTTTATTCGCGTATCGTTGAACCTCATCGTGAACAAATTCCAACTCAATTCCAACTTTTTTAAACATTTCTTCCGACTCAACACCGGCATGATATCTTCTTTCACAGACCACTCTTTTAATCCCGCAATTAATCAAAAGCATGGCACATACCCGACATGGCGTCATTCGGCAATAAACCGTTGCTCCGTTAATTGATATTCCCAATTTAGCCGCCTGACAAACTGCATTCTGTTCCGCGTGAACTGTTCTTACACAATGTTCTGATATCGTATTATCCTCATTCAACATTTTTTTCATCTGATGACCCACTTCATCGCAATGGGGCAAACCCATCGGTGAACCAACGTATCCGGTCACTAAAATTTGTTTATTTTTTACTATTACACAACCACTTCGCCCCCTATCACAAGTCGCCCGCTTCGAAATTGCTTCCATCACCTCCATAAAATAATCATCCCAACTCGGTCGGACATACTTAATCTTTTCTTTATTTAATTTGACCATAAATTTCTTCAATCTGTTGATTTAAAAAATTAATATCTTTATTATTTACAATCGTAAAATCCGCCATAGCAATCGGCCCGCCCTTGTTCAGTTTTTCTAATTCAGCATAATCTCTTGATTTAGCTTCTTCTTTCGTAAACGACCTGTTCCTCAAATCTTTATCATCAGCTCCCATTACCCGAGTTGAAATTCTTTCATATCTCAATTCCGGCGGCGCCCACACGGCAATCACTTTCATTGCCTCACCATAATGTTCCTTCAAAACTTTATATTCTTCCCAAGAATACAAACCGTCAGCAATTACATTTCCAGTTTTTATTAATTCATCAAATTTTGGCAAATTCAAAATTGCAAACGCTGCCATCCCATATTTAGCTCTAAATTCTTCTCTAATCGGTCTTTCATTTACCTCATTTGGCTCTAAACCCCTTTTCTTCACCTCATCCAAAGTTATTTGGCCAAACCGCACAAATTGAAAACCATTTTTAACAAAAAAATCCGACACTACACTTTTCCCCGCCCCGCACATTCCCGAAACACAAATAATTTTATTCATTGAAACCAATTTATCACCTATTTAGGTTCAAAACAATCAGTCAACTTGTGCCGGTTTACCTTGCCGTAATTAAAAGTTGGCAGGTTTACCTTGCCGTAGCTCGAAGAGCGCAGGCAGGTCCATGAGGATTCGAACCTCAAATAGCAGTTTTGGAGACTGCGGTGATAACCATTTCACTATGGACCTAAATGTTAAGTATCGAATTCTACCTTAAATCAATCTCTATTTCAAAGCCAAAATCTTTTTTATTCCTTCCAATATATCATTCGGGTTTTCAGCAATAAAATCAGTTCCATTTTTCTCTAATCTTTCCCTTTCATGCAACCCCCAAATCACTCCGATAGCTTTCATTTTTACTTCATGAGCCTCTTTTACATCTCCCACACTATCAGTCACTATCAAAGTTCCACTTGGTTTAATTTTATATTTCTTAAAAATCATTTTAAATTTTTTCACTTTACTTGTATGAGTATTTTTCGCCATAATTTCCATAAAATATTTATCCAGATTATGTTCTGTTAAATATTTTTTAATTGACTCTTCATCTGCTGATGACACAATTATTAATTGATATCCCTGCAAATCTAACTCTTTAAAAATATTTTCCATCCCCTCCACCGGAATTAAACCTGTCACTCTACGATTATATTGTTCAAAATAATAAGCCTCACTCCTCTCATCAAAATTTTCTCTAAGTTTTTTAGTAAATACATTCCCTTCCGCCCAATCTTGAAGTTCCCAATATTGGATATCGGAAAAATATTCCCGATTAATTTCATAACTCATCTGACAACTATTTACAATCACTCCGTCAAAATCAAACATTATTACTTTATTTTTCATGAAAACTTTCTACTTTATAACTTTCAACTTTACAAACTCCTTTGTGGACCTAAGGGGACTCGAACC
>CAZWUG010000034.1:0-9356 GCA_964637525.1 uncultured Gammaproteobacteria bacterium
TGTTCCATCATTTTTCAAAATACTTTGATTGGTAGATCCAAAATAAGCTCCGCCGAGGAGATTAAGCATGGTGGAAGTGGAAGCACCACGACCGGTGACAGAGGAGAGGGTGGAGGTGTTGTTGATGGTGCGGCCGACGCCGGTACCAACGATGGAAATGTCCGTACCACCGGTTAAATTTGATATGAAATTACCACTGGTGCCGACTTGTAAAAAGCTGGTTGAATGAAGGCCGTCGAGGAGGTCGGCGTTTAAATTTGTTACCAAATTAGTAGATCCAACTGATACGAAAGTACCTCCAACTGATAGGTTTTTGCCAATAACACTAGAGCTAGTGGTGGTTAAACTGCCACCGACGTTTAGATTGCCAGTGAGTGAGCCGTTACCGGCAACTGTCAAAGCACTGGTTGGAGCAGTAGTGCCAATACCAAAATAAGTCCCATCGTTGTAAAGATTGCTAGAATTGAGAATTATTTTTCCAGAATTATAAGTTTGAAGAGTTAAGTTACTACTACCAAAAGTTTCACCACTGTTGATGGATAATGGGCCAGCAGAATTAATATCGGAACCACTAGAATTGGTGAAATTTAAATCATAAGCCATAGAAACATCACCGCTGGACATGAAGGTGGTGGGGTTGTAAAAAGTGTTGCCACTGGCAGAGAAACTAGCAAAAGTAGAACCAGCGTCAGAGAAAGTTAAACTGAATCCAGAAAAACCGATGTCGGTGTTTTGAGAAAAAATACCACCAAGACCGAATCTGCCTGAAGTTAGGGTTAAACCGTTAGTAGCGGCGTAAGTAGTACCGATGCCACTGGCATTGGCATTAATCCAAACTGGAGCACCAGAAGCATTGCTCATTAAAATTTGGCCACTGGTGCCAACTCCGGTGTTGGCGAGTCTGGTGCCATTTCCGTAGATTATTGAGCCACTAGTAGCCAAAGTTCCATCTAAAAAGTTTAATTCTGAAGCGGTAGAGGTAACATTAATTCCGCCCAAAGATAGGGTAGAAGTATTGAGAGTGGTACCGATGTTGGCATTGCCAGCAACATCAAGTTTGTAGCCAGGAGCAGTGGTGCCGATACCGACATTACCGGTGCCAATAAGAGATAAAACATTTGTATTTCCGATTGCAAAGTTCATTAAAGAACCGTTATTGGCGTAACTGTTCTTTATGGTCATAATGGTATTACCTGTTTGATTGTAGTCAATTATTCCTTGATAACCGTTATTGCTTCCGATTAAAAGTGAACCGTTATATAAATTTGATGTTGCGCCAACTGTACTATATCCATTGAATAAAGCTTGTGCTGCTGATGCATTGTAAACTTGCAGAGAATTGTTTGGATTAGTGGTGCCAATGCCGACATTGCCGGTGGATGAATAAATGGAAACTCTTGGTGTATCATTTCCAGAATATAAATTTAATGATGATCCACTAGCTTTAATACCATAATTTCCACCACCAGTAGAACCGTTATTGAAGTTTAAATATTGACCAGCTGTAATAGCTAACATTCCATCAGCAACATGAAGTTTAGCTTGTGGATTAGTGGTACCGATACCGACAGAAGAAGCGAAATAGGCAGTGCCACCGACATTTAAATTCCCCGAAAGATTGGTGGTATTACTAACCCCGATGCCGTTGGTAAAAGTGTGGAGGGCGGTCCAGGTGGGGGAATAGCCTAAGTTTAGGCGAAAATCGTTGCCGACTTGAGTGATACCAGCAGAAGCGGTGTAAGTAAAAGCTCCGGTGGAGCCGATTTGAACAAAAGATGAAGCATGGAGACCGTCTAACAAGTCAGCGTTTAAATTGGTAACTAAATTACTGGATCCAACTATTAAATTAGTGGTACTAAGGGTACCACCGATGGTTAGGTTTTTGGTAATTTGAGAATTGGAATTGAGATAAATAATACCGGCGTTGGCGGCGGTTAAATTTATATCTAAATTGGCATAGGGTGATTCAGTTTGGATATAGAGAGGAGCAGATGATCGGATGGTGGAAGAAGTGGAATTAGTAAAATTCAAATCATAAGCCATAGAAACATCACCGGCTGAGGTAAATGACGTTGGGTTGTAGAAAGTATTATTGGTAGCAGAGAATGAAGCAAAAGTAGTACCACCATCGGAGAAAGTAAGATTAAATCCCGAGAAACCAATGTCGGTATTCTGAGAGAGGAGGCCACCAAGACGGAAAGTATTAGAGGCTAAAGTTAAACCGTTGCCGGCAGTATAGGTGGTACCAATACCGGAAGCATTAGCGTTGATCCAAATTGGAGCCCCGCTGGCATTACTCATTAGAATCTGGCCACTGGTGCCAACTGAGGTATTGACCAGTTTTGATCCATTACCATATATTAATGAGCCGGCAGTGGCAGCAATATTGTCGAATAAATTGAGTCGATAGGCAGAGGTGGTGAGAAGTGTGTTACCGATTGATATATTGGTGGCGGATAAAGTACCGCCAACCAGAGTGTTGCCGTAGGCGTCAACCGAGAAACGTGTAGCCAGGGTAGTGGTAGCAGGATTGTAATTTTGGAAATTAAGAAAATTGTAGCCACGATTAGTATTGTTAATTGAAGCATTGATTAGATTGCCGGTGGAGAGGTTGGTGTTGGTGAGGACTACGGCATTACTGGAACCATTACCGGTGGTATTTAGTTGAATAGCCCCATTTGAACCGGCAGGGTCAATTTTAATATTGGAATTAGCCAAACCATCGGTGGCTTTGATAAGGATAGCTTGACCCTCGATACCCAAAGTACCGGAAACGGATTTAATAGTAGGGGAGGTTTCACCTAAGTTTAGGTTGCCAGATGAATCTATGACTAGCACTGTATCTTTTAGACCGCTGGCAGATGGTGGAAGTCCTTGCAAAGTTTCAGCATTGATAGCGTAGGCAACAGTAGCGATAGGTTGACGGGGGGACATGGTTTCGTTACCGGCAGTGATTTGAAGATAGACAGCCGGATTTTCGGTAAAGACAGAATTGGGGATTTGAGAACCATGAGTTTTTCCAATAGTGACAGAGAAGATACCGTTTTCGTCGGGAGTAACCACTTGAGAATTGCCAGTGGCTGAAGTATAGAGGCTGGTGCCGGTGCCAACAGTTTCGGTGTTAAATAGATCAAAACGGATAGAGACAGATGAAGTGATGGGATTGCCGGAACTATCAGTAAGTCGACCTTGAAAAGAAAGAAAGCGGTTGGCATAAACAGGATTGGAAGCAGTAGTATAGGCTAAACCAGACTTGGCTTGATTGATAGATTGGCGATAAAAACCATAGCCGATGGCGGAAGTGATGATTAGCAAGGAAGCTATGATGAAGTAAGTTAGAGCTCCTTTGTTTTTTAAACCCACCGCCCTTTGGGCACCTCCCTTAAGAAGGGAGGTTAGTTTTGAGTTGCCCTTTTTAAGGGAAATGTCACAGGGTGACAAAGGGTTTAAGACGGGTAGATTTTGAATTAAATTTTTCTTGACTAAAAATTTTTGAAAGTTGGTAAGGGAGGAAAGTTTGCGTTTGAGGGAGGCATCAGAAAGACCGGTGCTTCTGAGATAAGCGGCATAGAGGGAGAAATTGGAGCGATTAAAATTTTCAATTTTCAGACGAAACCCCCTTGTTTTTAAAAAAACCTTTGAAAGATTTAAACCCTATCCCTCTAACTCCCTTTCCCTTGACAGGGCAAGGGAGAATAATTGAGGCTTCCTTGTCAAGGGGAGCTGGCGATCCCGAATTATCGGGAGACGGTGGATTTTGAATTGGGTTTGAATTCCAATCGGTAAACTGACGAATATCGTTTAAATAATTTTTGATGGTAGATTGGGAAAAATTCTTTTTGTTAAGATAATCTGAATATTGGTTGATAATTTCATCGAGGCTGGGTTTTTTATCTTTGAGAGCGGCCTTAAGAGGGTCGGTTTTTATGAGGTTTTGATCAAGGGCAAACTGGAAGAACTTAGAAAGAGAAGATAGATATCTGGGATAGGCAGGATTTTTTTGAATTGTTTTGAGATAAGCGGAAATTGTGTCGGGAGAATAGATCGTAGATTGTAGATTGTAGATTGTAGAATTTTTTGAAGATAAATTTTTTACAAAATCGAAATAAGCATTGAGGTCGGAGAGATAATTGCGGGTGGTGGAGTCAGAGTAGTTTTTGGAAGTTAGCCAGAGGCGAAAGCTTTGGGCGATAGCTGGTTCTTGATAGTTGGGGGCAGACAGCGTCATGGGAAATTTATTTCCAGAGCCAGACAAAAGTGGAGGCAATGATTAAAAATGGAACTAGTTTTTCGGCCATGTCGGAAAAATTTAGCCTTTTGGGCTTTGATAAAAAATCAGGTTTGAAATTATATGTTTTATACATGTTTATAAAGTTTTAATGATTAGTTAATACAACTATCTACTATTAGAAAAAGGCTGTCAAGGCTAAATTTGAGGTGGTTATTGATATATTTTGATAGTATGGAAATAAGAAAAAATGGTAAAAATATTGTTTTCATTTTTGTTTACACGCTTGGTACACCTACTAACAAACTATATAAATATAATGTTTAATATCTAATTTCTAATGTCTAAGAAAAAAGGTGAGTGCGGAGATGTGCGGTTAAGATAGAAAGATACTAAGTGATATATAAATTAGCTTGTCAGCTGGTCAGTTTTTCAGCTTTTCAGAAAGAAAAAACAATTTTCAAAAACGAAATATTTGGTTTTAGGTTTGAATTTAGATTTAGTTTATCTTAAGGTAAAAAGTAATAGCTGAAAAATAGTATTATAGGGTTGGTATTTTTGATATTAATTGATTTAGGCAGATTACTAAAGAGATTGATAAGATTAATTTGATATACTAAAATTAGTAATTAGCTAGTAGCTGTTAGTAAATATTAGAAAGTAAAATAAATTTAGATTATTTTTGTTGGAAGGATAGGTATTTTATTTTTTGAAATAGGTTTAGCAAATATAGAAAGTGATTGCTAAAATGGTAATTTGAGCTATTTGCTATGTTGACTTTTTAATTTTGTGATATGATTTATTTAGGATGGAAAAGAAAGGCAAGCTTAATTTAAAGAATAAATCGATTGTGGTAGCGGTTTTGGTGGTGTCCGGTTTGGCTTTAATGTTTTTTTTGGCGACGAATATAATTCCCAGAGCTTTAGTAACGTTGACCCGGGCTAGTTCGAGCGGTCAAGTGGTGGTTAGCGGTTCTTATTTATTAGGAGAAAAGATTTTGGCAAAAGCTGATGGTAAAGATGTTAACAAAATAAATGTATTTTTATTAGATAAAAACGGTAAGCCGGTGGAAGGTAAATCGGTGGATTTGACAGGAATGACAACAGGAATAAAACAACTTAATGCGCTTAGTGATGCTACCGGTAAAGTGAGTTTTAGTTTAACATCAACTACAGAAGGGCAGTTTAAGATAAATGCAAATTATAGCGGAGCAGATTTACCCCAGACGATTGTGGTGACGTTTAGAAATTAACGCGAAGCGTTAATTTCTAAGATTTTAGATGGTAGATGTCAGATCTCAGAAGGATAACCCCCTTAATCTAACATTGGATTTGGTATAGGTCTGATCTCATTTAATTTTTAAAACCTGATTGATGAAGAGGTTTTAAAAGAGTGAAAATTGATTGGTTTGGATAAGAACGATTCTGATTGATATATTTGCAGGAAAATTATTAGCAGAGTGATTGTTGTACTGATAGGTGGGGTCTAAGGGATGATTTAGGTTTAAAAACAGGGGGAAATTAGTTTTTTAGATCGTAGATTTTAGATGGTAGAGAAATAGATAACTAATAAAAGAAATAAGAAATGATGGTGTGAAAAAGATTGGTGGTTTACACGGAGAGGATATGATTATATTTGATGTAGATAATTATATTTATTGGAAGTAAATTAGCAGAGATGGAGGCTTTTTGATAATAGAAGAAGTGATTAATATTGGAAGCTAAAAGTAGAGGGAAGAAAAAATTTATATCCGTATTGACTTCGGGTTATATTTGGTTAATAATTTTTTTATGAAACAGATAATTCTTTTTGACAGAAAACAAATTCGGCGATTGTGGGATGAAAACCAGGAGAAATGGTTTTTCTCTATTGTTGATATTGTTGCGGCTTTGACGGGGAGTGCCACTCCAAAGCGTTATTGGTCGGATTTAAAACAAAAATTAATTAGAGAAGGGAATCAATCGTACGAAAAAATCGTACGGTTGAAAAAATAACCGATACTAAGGTAATAAGCAATCAAAATTATTTGGGGTTAAAAAGTAAAAAACGAATAAAATGAAAGGGAAGCGTAGAAAAACATGGCGGAAAATGTGTAAAGACACGAGTTGTTTGAAGGAATGGTTGTATGAATGGCGAAAATTGAATGTGATAGAAAAAGAGAAATTCAAAAAGGGAAAAGGCTGGTGACGAAAGAGGAGGAGTAAGATTCATGATTCAAGATGTAAGATTCAGGAATAAAACAAAAACCCGCCGAAGCGGGTTTTTTAGAGCCAATTTGGGCGTCTCTACACAGAAGATAATGGAGCGAGGTTGGCTATTGATTTTTTGAGGTTTTTTGGTATCATTGATTTGTTCTTAGATAAGCTAAATCCCTCCAGTTCTGTAACAGGACCTGGAGGTTTTTTTTGGTTTTGTGATAAATTTAATTATGGATAAAGTGTTGGTGATAATAGACGGAAGTAATTTTTATCATGGAAGTAAAAATTTGTGTCCGGAAGTGCATTTGACAAATTTGAATATAGAAAATTTGTAGAAAAATTGATTGGAATAAAGAAACCAAGAATTTTATATTGTGTAGAGGAGATAAAAAGAGAATCTGGAAACAAAAAGGCAGAGAGGATGTATGCCCAACAACAATCGTTATTTTATAATTTAGAAAAACAGGGAATAGAGATTTATAAGGGATTTATGCTAAAAAGTGATGGTAAATATCATGAAAAAGGGGTGGATGTAAAAATGGCGGTAGAAATTACTTCGGGAGCGTTAAAGAATGAATATAATAGATGTTTTTTGGTATCGTCAGATACAGATATTATTCCGGCAATATTGGAAGCAAAGGAAGCGAAGAAGAAAATTATTTATGTTGGTTTTGAGGGTAAGTTGAGCCGGGCGATGGTGAGGAACTGTGGGGGAATTATGGAGATAAAAAAAGAAATGATTAGAAAATAAAACCCGGCATGCATGTCGGGCGTGTTAAGAGAATTATAACATAAAAAAGTTGCAAGATAAAACCTTATTCGGGGTTCGCCTTATTTCCCTTTAAAAAGGGGAAAAGTATTAATATAAAATGACTACTCCTTTTGTTAAAGGGAGTCGGCGATCCCGATTTATCTGGGGAGAATGAGAGGTTTAAATAAGAAAGGGAAGGGGTAGGGTTTGAAATTAATTAGAACTCCTCTAATTATATATAATTGGTGGAGTTGAACTCCATCAATTAGACTTTTGGAGTATGAAGTGTTAATATTCTTTATATGATTAAAAGAATATTGGAAATCAAGAAATTAATAGAGAAGGGGAAAGTGTTGATGATATATGGTCCAAGACAGGTAGGTAAGACGACATTAATTAAATCTTTTCTTGATGAAACAAATCTCAAATATAGATACGATACTGGTGATAGTTTTGAAATTGCTGATAATCTTTCTCGATGTACCTATAAATCGACTGATGAACATGTTGATAATTATGATCTGATTGTTATAGATGAAGCCCAAAAAATTGAAAACATTGGGAATGCACTAAAATTGATGGTTGATAGACATCCGAATAAATATTACATTGTAACCGGATCATCTTCCTTTGATTTGGCTAATAAAACAGATGAATCTTTGACTGGAAGAAAAAATGTTTACACTCTTTATCCAATATCTCAGGTTGAATTAAATTTAGATATTTCAAAGTCAGAACTAAAAAGTAATTTAGAAGACTATTTAATTTATGGTAGTTACCCGGAAGTTTTATCAAAACAATTTTCTTCCGATAAAGAATTTGTGATAAAAATGATAGCTAATTCTTATTTAATTAAAGATATTTTAGAGTTTAATAGAATAAAAAATTCTCAAACTATTTATAAATTATTAAAACTTTTGGCTTTTCAAATAGGTTCTGAGGTCTCGACCACCGAACTGGCGAGTCAATTGTCAATTGATGTTAAAACAGTTGGTTATTATTTGGATTTATTGCAAAAATCGTTTGTACTTTTTCCTCTTTATGGATTTTCTAGAAACTTAAGAAACGAAATAAATAAAATGAATAAATATTATTTTTATGATGTGGGAATTCGAAATGCTCTGATTTCAAACTTCAACAAGTTAGAAAATAGAAATGATATTGGTCAGCTTTGGGAAAACTTTGTTTTGATGGAAAGGATAAAACATAATGAGTATAAAAAAATAAATACTAATTATTATTTTTGGAGAACCTACGAACAGCAAGAAATAGATTTGGTCGAAGAGGGTGGAGGGAGGTTATCGGGTTTTGAATTTAAATGGAAAAAGAATAATTCAAAATCGCCAAAATTATGGTTAGAGACATATAAAAATGCAAGTTATCAAGAAATCAATGAAGAAAATTATTTTGAGTTTGTGTTGTGAAATTAGATTTTTGACTGGGGCAGGGAGAAATAGTTTTTAGATCGTAGATGATAGATCGTAGAAAAATAAATAGATTAATTTGGGACAGGCGCCGAAGGGGTAGGCGAAGATTGAATTATTAGAAATTCACCCGCCAAAAGCTTTGCATTTAGGCGGGCAGGCCGCTTTTAGTTAATTAAAATTTACAGCTCCATTATTGTATACAGTCTTTACCTGTTCACTTGTGAGGGCATAGTTGTAGATGCGGACATCGTCGATTTGACCGTTGAAATAACGATTACTGTCTCTGTATCCAATGTCTGTATTTGAACTACTATTTAAAGTAATCCCGTTAAAATAATTTGAATAAATATTGTCATAGGTACCATCAACATAAAAAATTGCATCGTTGTTTTTTCTACAACCTATGACGTGGTGCCAATTATTATCAGCAACGATTTTATTACCGTTAAAAGATATTTGATTTTCATTTATAAATCTTAATTTTCTAGTGTCAGATGCAATGTAAAAAGAAAAACCTCCTGTATTATTACTTCCTTTAGTATAAATACCTCTATGTATGCTGTTTAGATTTGAGGGGTGTTTTATCCAGGCAGTAATACAAAAGTCATTGTTGTTGAAACGTAGTAAAGAATTGTCTGGTATTGAAACGTAATCATCGGTACCGTCGAAGTTTAGAGAGGAGTTTATTTTGCCGGTGGCGCCGTTGGTCCAGGCGGCGGAAGTGCCGACAGCACAGGTGCCGAGGGAGGTTT
>CAZWUG010000035.1:0-9040 GCA_964637525.1 uncultured Gammaproteobacteria bacterium
AAAAAAAACACATGGCAAAAAAATTATTTGTAGGCAATCTTCCTTTTGCAATGGCTGATGCTGATTTGAATTCAATTTTCTCAGCTTACGGGGCTGTTACTTCAGCCAACGTAGTCATCGACAAATTCTCTAAGAGAAGCAAGGGATTCGGTTTCGTGGAATTCGAAAACGATGAAGATGCTGCTAAGGCTATGCAAGCTCTTGATAATTCTGAACAAATGGGCAGAAATATCGCTGTAAAAGAAGCTTTACCAAAGCCAGATCGTGTATAAATTAAATTAAAAACGATTTTAAAACCCTCTGGGAAACCGGAGGGTTTTTTGGATAAACCAACCCTATCCTGCCCTGAAAAAGGGAAGGCTAAAATACTAGAATTTAATGTTATTATTTAGGTATGAAGTTTATTATTTGGCGATTTACTATTGGGTGGAGGTGGTATTGGAAAAGGGTTTGGTTTAATTTTGAAAAAATATTCCATTTTTTTTCATTGGGAACACTTTTGATGACTTTGTTGTCGCCATGGAAAAGGTTAACGGCAAAAGATGACGTGGTGGGATTTGATGTGGCTAAATTTTTTGAGAATTTATCTTTTGATTTAATTTCGAGAATAATTGGATTGGTTATCAGATTAATACTAATTTTTTCCTGTCTATTGGCATCAATAATATATTTATTAGTAGCAATTCCCTTTTTTGCAATTTGGTTGATAGTGCCATTCATGGGTTGGAGTTATTACGAAAGAGACCGGAGGAGAGCTTCTAAAGTATTGAAAAATTTGGAAAATAATATAAGAAATAATCCTAAAATAGCAGGCAGAATAATATTTGAGAGCGAGATGGGTAAATTCATTAGAGGCAGATTGGAAAGGAATATTGACAAGGCTCTGGTATCATCCGATTTGGAAACAGAAGAGTTGGGGGATTTTGACGGAAAAAGTATGGAAAGTATAATGAAATGGTTTTTGAGTAAGAATAAAGAAATAGGGGCTGAATTGCAAAAATTAGAAATGTCGGAAAATGATTTGGTGCTGGCGGCAAAGTGGTGGGACAGAAGGCAAGCCGCTTGGAAACTAAATGAAGACGATAGGTGGAGTTTAGGCAGACCAGGGATTGGTCTTGATTTAATTTTTGGATACACTCCTAATTTGGATAAATACAGTGAAAATTTGAATATAAAGCAAAATTTTGCAAGTCATTTAATAGGCAGAGATTTTGTAGTTAAAAGAATGGGGCAAATTATTAGTAGTGGGAAGAATGTGTTGCTGGTGGGTGATCCAGGAGTAGGGAAAAAAACCGTAATTTATGCTTTTGCCGACATGGCAATTACCGGTAAGCTTGAAGGAAAATTAATTTACAAAAAATTATTGTTGTTTGATTATCAAGCGGCAATGTCGGCTAATAATGATAAGGATGTAAAAAAACAAATAATAGTTAATCTGATGAGAGAAGCTGAAGCTGGCGGAAATATTATTTTAGTTTTACAAGATTTGTTTAAAATAACTAATTCTAATTTCGAAGGTAATGATTTTGGTGAAGTTATAAACTCGGTTTTGGAAAAAGATAAATTAAATGTGATAGCTACGAGCGGGACAGTAGAATATGAAAGATTTTTGGCGACTGATCAAAGAATTTTAAAAAATTTTGAAGTAATTGAGATAACTCCACCAAACAAAGATGAGGCGATGATGATTCTGTTACAAGCTATTGATCAAATAGAACTAAAGGTTAAGAAGAGATTCTCGGTTCAGGCAGTAAAACAAATACTTGACGGAAGCGATAGATACATAACTAACATACCTTTCCCGGAAAAAGTATTAGAGTTAATGGATCAGGTGGCAGTGGAAGAAACTGCAATCAAAAATTGGATAACAAAAGATGATGTAAATAAGGTTTTATCTAAAAAAACCGGAATTTCTATTGGAAGATTGACTGAAAGAGAAAAAGAAAAATTAGGTAAATTAGAAGAAATTATAAGCAAAGAATTAGTTGGGCAAGAGGCGGCGGTTAAATTGATAGCACAAAGTTTAAGAAGTCGAATAGCAGCGGTAAAAAGTGATAATAAACCAGTGGGATCATTTTTGTTCCTGGGGCCAACAGGTGTGGGAAAAACCCAAACAGCAAAAGTTTTAGCAGATGTTTATTACGGGTCAAAGAATGAAATATTAAGGTTTGATATGGCTGAATATGTAGGGGGTGAAGGATTGGAAAGGCTGATTGGATCGATAAATATGAATCAACCAGGAATAATGACAACTCAGATTAAAAATAAACCGGCAGGATTATTGCTTTTGGATGAAATAGAAAAAGCACCACCAGAAATTTATAACCTATTTTTAACTATGCTGGATGAGGGGTACATTAATGATGTGATGGGAAATAAAATTAATTGTCAGCATTTGTTTATTGTAGCGACGTCTAACGCCGGGGCGGAGTTTATAAGAAATTCGGTAAGTAAAGGAATTAGCGGAGAAGAATTGCAAAAAAATGTAGTGGAATATGTGCAGAAAAAGAGAATTTTTTCACCAGAATTTTTGAATAGATTTGATGGAGTGGTAGTGTTTGGACCAATTAAAGGAGATAATTTAGTAAAAGTGGTAAAGCTAATGTTGAATGATTTTAGTAAAAATTTACTTAATAAAAATATTGAAGTCAGTTTTGGTGAAAAAGTGGCAGAAAAAATTGCCTCAGAAGGATTTGATATTGAATTTGGAGCCAGGCCGATTAAACGAATTATTGATTTAGTTTTGGGAGATATGTTGGCTAAAGCGATACTTGAAGGTCAAATATTACCGGGAGACAAGATTAAAATTTTGGCAAAAGAAAATAAGGATGAATATTTATGGGAAAAGATTGGCTAATTATAAAGATGAGTTAAAATAAGACAGAATGGAAAATAGGCTAATTCCTGAGAAGGTAAAAAAAATCATTGTTAAATTTCAAAAAAATAAAGCTGAGATTTATATTGTCGGCGGGGCAGTGCGTGATTTGATTTTGGGAAGAGAAATAAATGATTGGGATTTTACAACTAACTTGACTCCGGAGGAAATGAAGCAACTGTTTCCCAAAAATAGTTTTTATAACAATAGCTTTGGAACTTTAAGTATTGTTGAAAAAGATGGTGAAATTTTTGAAGTGACTACTTTTAGAACCGAAAGGGGCTATAGTGACGGCCGCCATCCAGATGAAGTTAAATGGGGTAAAACTTTGGCCGAAGATTTAGAAAGAAGGGATTTTACGATAAATGCGATAGCTTTAAATTTCCAATCTCCAATTTCTAATTTCCAAATAATCGATCCGTTTGGTGGGCAAAAGGATTTGGAAAATAAATTAATTAGAACTGTGGGAAATCCGGATGAAAGGTTTAACGAAGATGCTTTGAGACTGATAAGAGCCGTGAGAATTGCCGGACAAATAGGATTTGATATTGAAGAAAAAACTTTAGAATCAATTCAAAAAAATGCTAATTTAATTAATAATATTGCCGGAGAAAGAGTGCGAGATGAATTGTTTAAAATTCTTCTTTCGCCTACCCCATCTGCAGGAATTGGGTTGTTAAGAAAATCCGGACTGTTGGAACAGATTATGCCGGAATTGGTAAATGGAGTAGATATGATCCAAAAGGGCCACCATGTTGATGATGTTTGGACGCATAACTTAAAAACGTTAGATAATTGCCAAAGTAAAAATCCAGTCACTAGGTTGGCGGCGTTGTTGCATGATGTAGGTAAACCAAAATCAATGAAAGGAGAGGGAGAAAAACGAACTTTTCATAATCACGAAATTTATGGATCAAGAACGGCAGTACAAATTGGGAAAAGATTAAAATTATCAAATAAAGACTTAGATCAATTGTTTAGATTAGTGAGATGGCATATGTTTACGGTCCAGGAAACTCAAACCGATAAAGCAGTCAGACGGTTTATCCGAAATGTGACTTTGGATTATATTGATGAAATGATTGATTTGCGCCGAGCTGATCGATTAGGAAGCGGAGCTAAGGAAACCAGTTGGCGATGGGAATTGTTTAAACAACGCATTGTAGAGGTGCAAAAACAACCATTTGCAGTTAAAGACTTAAAAGTTAGTGGAGTTGATGTAATGGAGATCCTGGGGATTAAACCAGGGCCAAAGGTGGGTGAAGTATTGAATGAAATTTTTAAAGAAGTGGAAGAAAAGCCGGAATTAAATGACCGAGAAATTTTACTTAAAAAAATTGCAGAGTTTAGGTAAACTATTTTTTCTTTGAATGTTTTTTGAAAAATAGAACTAGTGGGATGGCAACGCCGGTGGAAGAATAAGTACCACAAACAACACCAACTAACAAAGCTGTAGCAAACCAACGAGTAGTTGGACCACCTAACAAAACGAGTGACAATAACATAAAGATAATGGTCATAGAATTATTGATTGACCGGACTAAAGTTTCAGTAACGGCTTGATTAGCCAGAGAGACCCAATCTTTTTGGAAACTATGACGACGAAGCTCACGAATCCGATCGAAAGTAACAATAGTGTCATGAACAGAAGATGATAAAGTGGTAAGTAAAGCGGTAACGAAAAGGGCATCAAGTTGGGCATCAAAGAAATGGCCAAAAAGAGAGAAGCTACCAATTAAGATAAAAGTGTCGTGGAGCATGGCCAAAATTGCACCTAATCCAAAAGATAGATCGCGGAAACGACGACCAATAAAAAGGAAAAGAAAAATTGAAGATAAAATAATAGCAGCTAAAGTTTTTTGAAAAAGTTCTTTACCCAGAGTCGCTCCTAATGTCTCAAATTTTAATTCATTATATGTGGGGAAAGATTCTTTGACGGATTTAACTAATTCATTTTTTTGGTCGGGAGTGATATCAGAGAATTTAAGAAGATATTGATTGGTGCCAGTAGAATTGACTGATTTTAATTCGAGATTATTTTTTGAGAAAATTTGATTTAATTTATCTTGAGAGTAATCGGGAATATTTAATTCCCAAAGAGTACCACCAGTGAAATCGATAGATAATTTAAATTGCCATTTAATAATGGAAAATAAAGATATCCCTAACAAAATTGAAGAGATGACTAAAAAAACTGGTCTTAATTTCATTATATTCATAAGTTAGGTTGTAGATCGTAGATGATAGATCGTAGAGAGTTTAATTTTTAATTTTTTGTTTAGCCAAGACACGTAATAAATTACGAGTGACAAAAACGCCAGTAAAAATACCAACAAAAATTCCTAAGATTAGGGTAACGGCAAAACCCCGGATCATACCAGAAGTACTCAGAAAAGACCAATTAAATGGATTGAATAAAATAAATCCAGTGATGATGGTACAAGTGTTGGCGTCTTTGATTGAATCCCAAGCACGACCAAAAGCAGTTTCCAGAGCCATATTCCAATCTTTACCCAAGCGAGTTTCTTCTTTTAATCTTTCGAAAATTAAAATGTTACTATCAACTGCCATACCGATAGATAAAATAAAACCAACGATACCAGGAAAAGTAAGAGTGACAGGGATAAGTCGGTAAAGAGTTAGAGCGATTAAAGCGTAAATAATCAAACCAATATCAGCGATTAAACCAACTTTGCCATAATTAGCAATCATAAAAAGAGCTACTAAAGCTAAGCCAACTAAACCAGCAAAAATACCATTATTTAGAGAATCTTGGCCGAGAGTGGCACCAATTTGCGATTGTTGAATGATAGAAATTGACAGAGGCAGGGCACCGGCATTAAGTTGAACAGCTAATTCTTTGGCCGATTTAGAATCAAAACTACCGCTAATGGAGGCTTTACCTTCAGCAATAGCCTCTTTGACAGTGGGAGCAGTGACTGGATAATCATCAATAAAAATAGCAATTCGTTTACCAACTAACTCTTTGGTAGCCTGAGCAAAAAGTTTGGCTCCTTCTTCATTAAATTCGAGAGAGACTTCCGGTTGAGAATTATTAGGGTTTATTTGGACTGAAGCTTGTTTTAGATGAGAACCATTGATTCCCGTGTCTTTGGAAAAAAGATCGTAAATAGTGGCGGTAGCCGTAGCTTCTTGGGGAATTTCTACTTCACCTTTGAAGGAAAGTTGAGCCGTAGTGCCGATTAAACTAATGGCGTCATTGACATCTTCAACTCCAGGAAGATCGATTTGAAGACGATATTTATCTTGTTGTTTATTTATTTGAACAGAGGTTTCGCTAACTCCAAATAAATTAATTCTTCTTTCAATATTGCTTTTTAATGACTCTAAAGCGTTAGATAGACCATCTGAAGGGATTTTAGACGTATTAATATCAAATAAGAGTGATGAACCACCAGCTAAATCAAGACCGTATTTTAGATTAACATTTTTATTTAAGGTAAATTTACCAATATTAAATTCGGGTCGATAAAGAGTATGTTCCCAATTTAATTTGCCTAAATGGACCTTTAAAGGAAGTTGTTTGGGAAAATTTATTAAAATACAAATAAGAACCATTCCAAGAATAAGCCAAAAGATACGTAATGTTTTTTTGTGAGACATATTTATTTAGTTTTACCAATTAGTGATAACTGACGAGGATGACCTGAGAAAAGGTAAGTGATACTGGCTTTAGAATGATTTATATGGATAGAGACAGGATCACCTTCACGAATATTGAAATCTTTAATAGACCTGGAAGGAATAGTTATAGCTAAACTGTTACCGGTTTTAATGACTTTTCTAATTTTACTCATTTAAAGATTTGAAATTTCCTGACAGCTGCCTATTATAACAAGCGGGCTGTTTAAGAAAAAGTCAATAATGAATTGGTCGCGTTTTTGACGACGAAGCTTAAATTCCCCTTTCCCCATAACCATATAGTTTATTTCGTGTCCACGAATAACTTCTTCTTGTTTGACATAGTTTTCAATTTCACGAATAGACACATCTCCGACAATAATTAAATCAATATCATCGGGGCTTTTCTTTTCACCGGACATAAAACGATAGCTATAAAAAACTAGTTTAATACTACCTAAAGTTTCATTTTTATTTTGTAATTTAAGGCCCAGTCCAGATGATTGGTTGGCAATTAAAAGTAGGTCGGTGAACAATGGGGATTGTTTATCAGCCCAATAAAATAGCCGATTTCCTCTTGGTTCAGATGAAACAATGCCGCTTTTTTTGAGATTATCTAATTCACGTCTAACGGAGTTTATTTCTTCATTAACCAATCGAACTAATTGCCGAACGTAAAATATTTCCGTTGGATGGTAGAAAAGGATGTTGATAATCTTTATCCTCGTCTGAGAAATGAATAAGTGTTTGAGACTGCTTTGAATTTTCATAAATTAGTTATATGAAACTTCTGCATTTAGAGGTAATATTTCAACCCAAATATTGCCAGCAACAAAATTAATTTCTTTACCGCTTTTATCTTTGTAAATAGTGCGAGAAAGGCGATTGGCTTTTGACCAGGTGATTTCTGTTTTTTCTCCATTTTGGAGTAATACTCCATTGCCACTACCAATAAGATCATAAAGATTATGAAGGTGTTCATCAATAGATCTAGTTTCCTTAGTAAATTGAAGAATTATATTTTTGGCAGTAATAGTTTTGCTGGTATTAAAGTCAAGATGAGCAACACCACCATTAAAACGTTGGTAAACATTGTTAGAACTATCATATTTCCAGTTAACTGAATAATCTTTGTACCCAGCCCAAAAATCAAAGGAAATATTATTGGCAGTGGGTGAAACACTGGCTTTATCAGTTTGTTTAAATAACCATGATCGATAATTTTTATCCCAAGAAGTTTTTTTAGTTTCAGTGGTATTGGTTAGACCACGACTTTCAGCGACATTCCAAAGTTCTTTGGTAGAACAATACATGGTGTGTTCAGTGGCTCTTTCATCACCGGTGCGATCGGGTTCCCGCCGACAGGCTTTGTAAGACAATGAAAATTGACTTAAATCCCCCCAAGTACCTTGATTATTCCAACCGTAACTGGCAATTTGTTCGATAGCTTGTGCTTTTTTGTTGGTAGTGCAAGGACCACCGTTGGTAGCAGCACTACAATTAGCCCCACCAACATGGTTATAAAGAGGATAATCGGAATATTCAGAGGCTAAATCAAGAAAATAGGTTCTGGCAGAACGAACCGGCCCAACATCATATTTGGAACTTTCTGATCCGGCAACTTGGCCACAGTAAAATACACCCATAAATCGGGTAATTCCACCTTCGGCAATAGCTTCATAGACAATATCAGCTGTTTGGAGACCGGATTGAGGGCGAGCATCTTCGTGATTTTCAATCATAACCATCAAAGGTCGGCGGGTTTCCCAAATGGCTTTTTCTTCTTTAGTGTAGAGCTTTCCATTGATAGGGCAAGCTTCAGTTTTTGGGCCTGAATATAATTCTTCTTGATCAGAAGAGTTATTGGTATCACTGGCATTTTGGTTAGTGTTGGTTGGAGTAATTAAATTTAAGCCATTAGTTGGCAAAAATGTGTCAAATAGAAAATAAGAGGCGCCGGTAACGATGAGGAATAAACCTATTAAACCAAAAATTTTTGTTGTTTTAGAATTCATAAAAAATTAACCTTTAATAGTTTTAACTATAGCTAATTTTTCCTCTTTTGACAAAGTGATATTATCCCCTTGTCCATTTTTAATCGGTTTGGCATAGACACGAGTGATATCGCGATTGTGGAGAGAAGTAAGAATAGCCCCGTTATTGTTTTCATCTAGGATGGTAAGGATAAAACTTTGGTCACCGCCAATATCTTCAAACGGATTGAATCGTAAAATATTAATTTTAAAATTGCTCACCTGACTGTTATTCTCCTGTTTTTTGGACTTATTTTTATTTCTGTAGAGAGAGTAGGTAATAAAGGCTAACCAAAAAATATTTAAAAAAGTTAATAAAGACAAGAACATAGTTTAATTGTAGCAAAAAAGATTGTGCTATACTGGCTTTAGAGTATGGCTAATCAAGAAGAAAATAGATTTATAAAGAGAGATTTAGTTAAAAGCTTGATTTTGAGCGTGATTTCGATTATGGTGATAGTGGTTATCTATTTATTTATTAATTTAAGGG
>CAZWUG010000036.1:0-8915 GCA_964637525.1 uncultured Gammaproteobacteria bacterium
TTAAACACATTTTTTCTCAACTCATTGATAATCCAAGTACCATTCTCCGACACTCTATTAATCGCTGTACTTCTATTTTGAGCCCTGAAAGTACCCAAAATCACCCCTATCAATGCCGCCATAATTAACCCCACCGAAGCCACCACCACCATAATCTCCACCAAAGTATAACCATTAAAAAAGACTTCTCCCTTTTTTAAGGGGAGATGTCTAAATTTTAATTTAGACAGAGAGGTTTTTTTATTCACAATTAATTCTAATCATTATTTTCCAATACTACAAACTTTTCTATTTCCACCTCACCTGCCCGCAAAAATTGCAAAGATGCGGGCAGGTCAAAGAAGGGGATAAGGGGGAAGATTGAAATCATTACATCTTTTTTGAAAAAAACCGGTTAATTTTTAGGTTTTGCCCGTTATCCCAGCTAATCGTTACTTCAGCCCTGGTACATTCTATCACGGTATCATCACAATCACCTTCAGTTACCGGAGTGAAATTAATCACATATTGATATCCGTCAAAAGCGGGCAAACTTTGAGGAGTTGTCACATTTTCCAATTGCCAAAATCTATCAACCTCATTTTTTTTTAATTCCACTAAATTCTCTACTATCACTTCACCCATTTCACCGGCTCTTTTCCTCTGATTTGTTGAAGATTTAACCCCGGTAGTCTTTACCACCAGACTAACCACTGCCGTAACCACTATTACCAACACCCCAACGGCAAAAATAATCTCTATTAAGCTCTGACCTTTCTGCTTATTCATTATCAATAATTCCTAAATCATTAATTACCAATTTATAATCACCATATTGATTTGATATTTTTACAGTTAAGGGACCATTAGATAAATTACCACTACTATCAGTCAACCTTCCACTCTTTCCCAAAAAACCAAAAGAGTTAACTGAAACCGAACCGTCAATTAAATTTATTTGATTTTGATTCCCATTATCAGCTAATTTTTCCGAAAAATAGGGAGCTTCTGTAGTTCCAACTCCGTCATTTTTAATTCCCTCAACTATCAGATTATTGCCTGCAAAAGTTACTTTTACATATTTAAGGTCAACAGTTTTATCAGGCAGCTGATTAGTTATCGATAAATTTCTCGCCAATTTAAGCCGATCGGCAATATAATCCCTAACCTCGGTAGTCGCTTTCATTTGGTTAAATCTCCCAATAGAATAACTCCCGATTCCCGTCAACACCAATATAATTGTTACTACCACCAGTAACTCTACTAAACTGAACCCAAATTTTTTATTTATTTTTTTCACTTTTTTCTACGATCTATCAACTACGATCTAATACACTAGTTTACGGATTTATCACTTTATAATTACAACCGCTGACCCCACAACTGCCACACCCGGTATTCACCGTAGTCGACCCCATGTCTTCCATATAAGCACATAAAACATAAGTGTAATTACTCGTCCCCACAGAATAGGCATACGAATATCCCACTCCTTTTGGATCAGTTGGTACTTTCTCTAACAAACTTGATCCGACTAGTATAGGTAAACTTGCTGGATAAGTATTTCCTATCTGCCTGGCTGCTTCCAAAGACAATCTGATTTTCTCCAAATCAGAAGTTCTTCTGGCATCCCGGGTTTTTTTATTTAATCCGCCAAAACTTACAATAGCTACCGCCGTCAACACCGCAATAATCGAAATACTCACCAATAATTCAAACAATGTAAATCCGCTTGCCCGCCTAAATGCGAAGTTTTTGGCGCGGTTCTTTATTTTTTTTATTTTCATTTTTTCTACGATCTACAATCTACGATCTAACTACTAACTTATTGTTGGTTTTTAACGCAAAAATAACCTTGTGGGTTAACAAACGAACACTGAGCATTTTCAGCATTGCTATTTTTTGCCACTTCCATTGAAGCACAAACACAATAGGCTGTTGCACTTATTCCGTTGGTTGCATAATTGCCCCCTTTTGGATCCCCGGGGACTTTCGATAAAACAACTTGTCCACCCACCGTCCACGATGGAGAAGTAATTAAATAACGGCTATTAGTAGTCGGATAAGTGCCACTTAACAACATCATCTGCTCTGCTGCATTTTGAACCGCTTTTAAATCTGCAATTCGCCTCTGATCACGGCTATTTTTCTGGGCGTTGGAATAACTAATTACTAATACTGCCGATAATATGGCAATTATCGATATCGAAACTAATAATTCAACTAAAGTAAAACCCAAATCCTTATTTATTTGTTTTATTCTTAAATCTTGAACCATAAATTTGAATCTAATTTAGATTTTCCGTTGTTCCCACATTTGAACTGGTAATTATATAACAACAACCGGACGAAACAGAATAGCCCATAGTTGAACACACCGAAGGGGAGATACAGCTACCGTCATCACTATTCTCTAAATTTGTATAAAGTCTAAACGATTTTCCTGTTGTCGAAACTTTATACAAAATTGGCTTAACATTACTAGCGTTTCCCTTAGGAACTTTTTTCATATAAATTATTTTATTATTTGGGTTTGAAGTATCCGCAAACTCTTCCTGGTTCGAGATTAAACTGTTAAAATTATCCTCCGGAAACTTTCCATTATCAGCATAATACATATTCAAAGCATCTGACAATGCTTTAAGCTCAGTTTTTCTCGATGTGTCTCTTGATCTTTTTTGAGAATTTAAAAAACTGCCGGAAGTAACTGCCACTAAAATAGCAATAATCGAAATTACCACCAACAACTCCACCAAAGTAAACCCCGGATTTTTAAGTTTTAATTTATTTATTTTCATTTTTTCTACCATCTAATAAACTAATTTGCGCAGACCGCATAAACTCCCGGAACCGGAGTCAGGCCACACCTTTTTTGCGATTCAGTATCTTCCTCTCCGGCCCCACTTTCTAAACCGGCCTTAATTACAAAACTATTCCCATCAGACGCCGCCGAATATGAATAACCAATTTCCGATACTCCGATCAAATAAGACGATCCGATAGCCGTACTCAGACAATTAGGACAATTATTTACACCAGGGCTAGGATACGCTTGATTATCGTTATAATACATTCTTAATGCATTTCTTAAATTAGTCAGATCCTGAATCCTTTTTGCGTCTCTCGATCTTTCCCTGGCGCCAACAAAATTTATCATCAACACCGCCGTCAACACCCCGATAATCGAGATAACTACCAATAACTCAATTAAACTAAACCCTACCTGCCGACAGGCATTATTCTTTTGCATTAATTAATTCTACTCATTTTTTTGGCTAATTACTACTTACTACTAACTAAATAGCTATTTAGCTACTTCCGCCGCCAACTCCTGTCGATAACAATACTTCACTCCACCGCACTCCCACCGATCTTTTTGACAATCAAAATTAGTTATATCTTCCAATTCGGCAAAAAATATAAAACTTTTACCCTCAACTCCATTCTGATAACAAAAATTTTTATCTAACTTATTTTCGTTTGGCATCACTTCTAAATAAGTATAATCACCATCTTTCCAAGTCTTTCCCCACAAACTATTAATTAATTTTTCGTCCGGTAATTTTTTATAGTCCTTATAATACAATCTAACTGCCTTTGATAACTCATGTAAACTTGACATTCTGTCCGCATCCCTGGCTTTAGCCGCCGCCAAATTAAACTGGTGATAAGTTATCGTTCCCAAAATACCTAATAATAAAAAAATAATTCCGAATTCTAATATTTTATCTTTTATTTTCATAAATTTTATTCTACTAATTGCAATAAGAGACCCTACAAGACCCTAAACTACAAGTCCCCAGATAACATTTATCAGGCAAACTACATCCAACTCCTACCGCATCATTACAACCATAAGTACTTAATTTTAAACAAATACTGCCACAACTGCTGGCGGGGGTATCACCTTCATACCATAAAACATTTGAACTGGACACACCATAATTAACCTCATTTTTATCAAATAAAGTTGTATAAAGAGTTCCACTGTCGGTATACCATTTATCAGGAATATCTTTATCTTCTTTATTTATCAAATTAGTCACTATCTTAAACCAATTATTCCCAACTAAAATAGTATAAGGCATCCCGGTTGGATCACATGGCCAATTATTTATATAGGCTTTTAATTCACTTATTCCTTTTTTGCAGTTAGATGCCATATTCCATTCCGTCAATTTTGCATGACTTGGATAACTTCCCTTATCGTTTAGATATTCTTCAAAAACCGTTCTTAATTTATTTAAATCACTTTTTCTATCAGAATCTCCGGCTCTATTTACCAATAAGACTGGATTCAGGATCATAAGCAATCCTAAAGTTAGGAAAACCAATATTGACATAACAATCAATATCTCCACCAAACTAAAACCATTTTTATTTTTCATAAAACTAATTTAATTTTACCTGTTATTTTTTATATCACAAACACGTTTTAATCCGTCTTGATCTATCAGGATTAAAGAAACAGATAAAAGGAGAGTGAACTCTATCTAATAAATTGAAAAATCGACAGTCTCAATATCTCCTCACTAAAAAACCAAACAGTCAAACTACCCAAAATTAAAAACGGGCCAAACGGAACAGCTGTTTTCTTATTAACTTTTTTAAAAACCATTAAAATAATAGCCGCTAAAGCTCCAACTACAAAAGCTATATAAAAAGCCAAAACCACATTTTTTCCTAAAAATAAACCCATAAACACCGCCAATTTTACATCCCCCAACCCCATACCCTTTTTTTTGGTTATCAAATATAAAAACCATAAAAACATAAACGATGCTATAGCTGAAATCCAATAACTCCATTCTCCCAAATGTCCAATTGACCAATAAACTAGCGCACTAATTACTAACAAAATTGTTGAAAAATCAGGCAAAATCATATATTTCAAATCAAACACCGCACTAAAAACCAAAAAAACAATAATTACCAAACCCAAAAATAACAATAAGATCCGAGATCTGAGATCCGGGATCTGAAATCTAAATAGTAACAGAAATAAAACTCCTGTTACTATTTCCACAATAGGGTAGGCAACCGGCAATTTTTTGTCACAGCACCGCGTTTCCCCCTTTTGAATTAACCAGGAAAGCACCGGAATATTTTCATACCACTTCAACTGTCTGCCGCAATAATCACAAAAACTTCTATTTTTACTTTTTACTTTAAACCTTCTATTTTCTAACTCGTACCGCTGGGCGGTACGATACACCAACATATTCACAAAGCTGCCGCAGCACAACCCCAAAATAAAAATCATTATCAGAAACAAAATTTCCATAAACCAATTCTAACAAATAGACTAAATTAATTTGCTTTTACCCTTGCCCTGTCAAGGGAAAGGGAAGGGTTAGGGTTTTTCACCAAAAACCCCTCTTTTCAGAGGGGTTAAACTACGATCTAAAATCTAAGACCTATCATCTGGTTACGGTACACATTTAAATATAGCCACATTGCCGGCAGAAATAGCAGCAGCCGGATTACCCCAGGAAGCGTTATTAGTTGCCGGAGCTACACAGCTAGATCCATTAGCCATACTCCTTGATGCCGTTCCTGTGCTACCACTTAAGCAATATAATTGATTTGTTGCCGACTCACGATTAGATTTAGCCTTTGGAATATAACATACATAAACTGAACCGCCAGAACCCGCTTGTTTAAAAAGCCACAAAGCATTTTCCGGATGACTTCCGTCTACTACAGTCCTAAATTCATCTTTACCTACAAATGCTGTTTTTAATTCATCAGTACTTATCAATAAACCCGGAGTAGCGCTTGATACATTACAAGCTCCGCTTGAAGTTACCGCATCATCAGTAATAGAACCGGCATCACAAATTCCAAAACCAACCATATCTGATCTTAATAACACTGCCGTCTCTACGGTTGGTTTTGATACCCCATAAGCCATCCATGGATAAGACTGAGCATTAGCATAATACCTTTCATAAGAGTTCATTACTTCTGCCGCATCATTCTGGACAGTTGAATCTTTTGCCTTATTCGACTGTTCGATAGGATTAATAGTCGCCAGCACTGCCACCGACAAAATCGCAATTAAGGCGATAACGATCAATAACTCCACTAACGTAAAACCTTGTCTGCCGTTAGGCATGACTTTTTCTTTATATTTTTTCATTTTTACTATAAAACATTAATTTCCTAACTCAATTATTTACTACTAAAATTGTGATGTCAAGTTATAGATTGGCATCAGTACTGCTATCACCAAAAAACCCACCCCCAATCCCAACAAAATCATTATTATTGGTTCAATTGCTGAAGTTAATGATTTCACCGACTGTTCTGCTTCACCCGCAAAATAATCAGAAACTTTCAGTAACACTTCATCTAATTTTCCGGTTGCCTCACCAGTGGCCACCATTTGATTTACGATAATCGGAAAAACTCCTGTCTCTTCAAAAGAATTGGCAATTGAAAAACCTTTTTGGACCCTCTCTGTAATTTTCAAAAAAGCTTCCAAATAAACAGAATTCTCCGCCACATTAGCCACTATTTTTAAGGCCTCAATCAACGGTATTCCTGCCGACAAAAGCATTGATAAAGTCCTAATAGAAGTCGCTAAAATATTTTTTTTCGTTAACTCTCCTAAAATAGGTATCTTTAATTTCAATTCATCAATCTTCATTCTAATTTTTTTACTTTTTGTTCCAGCTTTCAAAAAAGACCAAAATCCGCCGGCCAAAATTGGGATGAAAATCCAAAATCTGGTTAAAAAATTTGACAAAGACATTAAAATCTTGGTAGACGTAGGGATATCGGCTCCAAAATCAGTATACATAGATAATAACTTTGGAATCACAAAAACCATCATAATAATTACCACCGCCACCATTCCAATCATTACAATAACCGGATAAATCATTGCCCCTTTTACTTTACTTTCAAAATCATTCTGTTTTTCCAAATTATCAGCCAATTTACCCATAACCTCATCCAAAACCCCTGCCTCTTCACCGGCCCCAATCGAAGCCACATATGCCTCACCAAACACATTTTTGTATTTTTCCAATCCGGAGGCCAAACTCTGCCCTCCTTGAACTGCCGACAAAGCATAATCCAAAATCTCATATATTAAAGTATTTCTATTCATCTGGTTTTTTAAAAGCGACAAAGCATCAGTTAGGGGTAATCCCGAATTCATCATGGTTGATAATTGTCGGGTAAAAACGCTAATTTGTTTTAATTTCACCCGGGAAAAAACATTTTTGTTAATTTCTGTAATGAAATTTTTCTTTTCCTCACCCACATAAATGGGAATCAAACCACTATTCCTAATTGACTCCAAAACTTCCTTTTTGTCATGAAAATCCGCTTCACCTTTGACTAACTTTCCACTCCAATCTCTGGCTTTATATACAAATCTCATAGACCTAACTTATTCTTTCTCAGCTTTGACTGAAATTCCACTAAATTTGTAACATAGTTAACCGCTATTTCCTCTGTGATTTTCCCAGTCAGCACCAACTTTGCCAAATAAGTATCTAATCCAACCATCCCCATATCAGCGCTTGTCTGAATCACATTATCCAACATAAAAGATTTTCCTTCCCGAATCATATTTTTAGTCGCCGCTGTATTCATCATTATCTCAAAAGCCGGAATCCTTCCTCCCCCTACTGCCGGCAACAATCTTTGGGATACCACGGCGGTCAAAACCGATGCCAATTGAACTTTTACTTGCTCTTTTTCATCTCCCGGAAAAACATCCACAATTCTATCAATAGTTTGTGCTGCCGAATTAGTGTGTAATACCGAAAAAACCAAATGTCCGGTTTCAGCTATGGTCAATGCTGACCTTATAGAATCAAGATCACGCATTTCTCCAATAAAAACCACATTAGGATCTTGCCTTAAACAAGATCGTAGCGCCGATGGAAAATCTCCGGTATCACTGCCCAATTCTCTTTGGGAAATAATCGACTTAATTGGTTTAATCAAATATTCAATCGGGTCCTCAATCGTTACAATATGATCTTCTCTTGTTTTATTAATCTCATCCAGCAAAGACGCCACTGTAGTCGACTTCCCGTGCCCTGTTGGCCCCGTGATTAACACAAAACCTTGCTTAAGCCCCATAAAATTCTTTAAAATATCCGGTAAGTTTAAAGATTCAAAATTTGGGACTTCTTGCGATAACAACCTCAAAGCACAAGCCAATGTCTCTTTCTGAAAATAAATATTCGCCCTAAATCTAGCTTCTTTCGTATCAAAAGAAAAATCTAATTCTTTTTTATTATCTAATTTTATTTTTTTTTCATCATCCAACATTGACAAGATCATTTCTCTTATCAAAGAATCATCAACTCCACCCCATCCGGAGACATTTTCCAGTTTACCGTTAATCCTTAACCTTGGTACTACCCCAAACATTAAATGAATATCCGACGCTTTATTTGCTACAGCCATCGAGAACAATTCTTCTAATTTTGTATGCATTTTGTTTTCTTGTTTTTAATTTGTATTTTATTTTTCTACGATCTACGATCTAAAAACTAAGATCTAATACTGTGCTACTCTCACCACTTCATCAAGAGTGGTCACTCCTTCTAAAACCTTAACATAACCATCTTGTTTCATAGTTAACATCCCTTCCTCCATAGCTAATTTTTGGATATCGGAGGCCACCGACTTCTCAATAACTAACTTTGAAATTTTTTCCGATATCGGCATCACTTCATATATGGCCACCCGGCCTAAATAACCGCTATTATTACATTTCTCGCAACCAACAACTTTAGGAATAGTTAATTTTTTACCTTCTTTTCCGAATCTATCCTCAATCATCCCGTAAATCGGACCCAAAGTTGTTTTTATTTCCTGTTCTTGCTCCGGCGTCATTTCCATTTGAGCAGAACAATCTTTACAGACTCGTCTCAGTACCCGCTGGCCCACCACACAATTCAATGAAG
>CAZWUG010000037.1:0-8140 GCA_964637525.1 uncultured Gammaproteobacteria bacterium
TAGCTGAGTTATTAATTACAGGGTTTATAATTTGAGCATAAATTGGTTTGATGATATTCATATTTTTTTATAGACCAAGTGATTCAACAACTGTAGTTAAATTGAAAATATCGGAGAGGCCGAGGAGTTTGCTAATGAAAACGCCGAGACCAAAAGCAATTACGACGATAGTTAAACCTAAAATACTATCAGTAAGTTTTTTACGTGAGGCTTCAATCTTTTTTTCATCACCTTGACCGGAGATAAAGCCGTAGCCAGCCAAAATAATTTGAATAACAAAAAAAAGAACGGCGATAATAGTGAGAAAGCCAATAACACTGCTAAGAATTTTTTCTAATTGGGCAGGAGAATCGTCTGTTGGTTGGATTCCTGGACCTTCCAGAGAATAAGCAAGGATGGTTTTGGGAGAAAGTAAATTTATTTTCATAGATATTTATGATGATGGACCCGAAATAATAGGGTTTAAAATGTCAATACCTAGTATTTTACCAATAAATGAGGCTAGAACAAAGGCGCCACTAACAATAAGTAGGCCGATAAGACTTTGCCAGATTTTAGCGAAGGCAGCTTCGGTTTTTTTGGGATCACCACTGGAGGAAAGATAGCCATATCCAGCTAAAATAATTTGAATAACAAAAAAGATACCGGCGATAGCTCCGGCGAGTTTAAAAATATTACTTAAAAGTAAAAAAAGACCTTCACCTTGTGTACCGGCGGTGAAATAAGGGTTATCTGCTACTGGAGCTTCGATGTTTCCAAGAATTCCTGCCATATGTTTATTATAAATGATATTTTTGGTTAATTTAATTTATAAGTTTGAATTTAATATAGGGAGACCAGTAAGAACTTCAATAAGCTGGATTATAAGGTAGGCGGAAAAAACAACAATAAATCCGATGATGGCGCTGGTGATGGTTTTTTTGGACTGTTCGGTTTTTTTTGGGTCATTGTTACCGGCTCCGGCAATCATGCCAATGCCACCAATAAGGATGAGGGCTAAAAAAATTATTCCGGCTATGGTTAGGGAATTTCGTAACAGAGGGCTAAGAAGTTGGGAGAAGCTGGTATAGGAATTTAGAGTTACACCTTCTTTTAATAGAGTTTCGGACCCGATATCAACTGCGGCAATTAAATTGTGACTCATTGAGTGAATTATATCTTAAAAAGAGCAGTCTATAAATGACAAGGTTGAATTGGGGAAATTAATGCTATAATACGGCACAAAATTAGATCGTAGATATTAGATTTTAGATCGTAGAAAAACAATTCAATTAAAAAACTTTATAATAATAATTATGAAAAAACTTGCTCAAGTAATACTGGTATTTGGTGTGTGGTGTTTGGTTTTAAATGGACGACAAATAGAAGCAAAGGGATTGGCCATGGTGTTGACACCGACAGAAGAAGCGAGCCCAACGACAGTTTTAACCCCAACAATAACTCAAGCAGTTAGTAATATTACTGAACCTAACGGGAAGACGATAGAGGGTTATCAGAGAGAAAGGTGGAGGGGTTTTAATAGTTTAAAAGTTTTGACCGGCTGGGCGATTGAGAAAGGGGTATCGACTAATACATTGGTTCTTTTATTACTTTTGCCATTAGTGGCGACGTTGGTGTCGTTTTTGCATTATGTGGTAGGACTGTCGGGTTATGGAATTTTTATGCCAACAATGATTGCAGTGGCGTTTTTGGCGACAGGAGTATTTGGAGGGTTAATGTTGTTTGCTATTATATTAATAGTATCGATACTAAGTAATTTAGTATTACGGAAACTAAAACTGCATTTTTGGCCAGCCAGATCTATAAGTTTAACGATGATTTCGATTGTGACTTTTCTTTTGATGATATTTTCTTCATTTGTTGACTGGATAGATATTAGTCAAATTTCAATTTTTCCGATATTATTTATGATTTTGTTGGCGGAAGAATTTAGCCGAACCCAATTGGTTAAAAGTAAAAATGAAGCTAAAAAATTAACAATCGGAACAATAATTTTGGCGGTGACCGGAGCGGTGATTATGAATTTTTCGAGAGTTCAAAATTTTGTGCTAAATTCTCCGGATTTGATTGTTTTGTTGGTAGTTGTGCTTAATTTATTGGTTGGTAATTACAGTGGAATTAGGTGGTCGGAGGTGGGGAGATTTAAAAAGGCAATACGAGAGAAGGTAGATCGTAGATGATAGATTAAAAAAATAAAATAAACATGTTTAGTTTAAGAAGATATCACAAGTTTTTGGCAAAGAATGAGCGAAACAAAGTGTATTTAAGGAAAAATGTGATGCCGGGGAAAGGAATTGCTGATAGTAAATATAAGACAAAAGTGATTTTGGCTAAAAATGGGGTAGCGGTGCCCAAATTAATTGTTAGGTTTAAAAATGAAAATGATTTGGATAAGTTTAGATGGGAGAGCCTTGAAGGTAACTTTGTAATTAAACCAGAATCGGGTTATGGAGGTGAGGGGATTTTGATTATTCGGAAAAGAGGTAAATGGGCGGGAGAATGGCAAAAAATGAATGGTGAGGTGGTGACAACTCAAGATTTAAAATTACAATGCCGAGAAATATTGGTAGGAAGGTATAGTTTGCATGCGACTCCGGATACTGTCTTGGTGGAAGAACGGATTAAAATTCATCCATTATTTTTGGCTTTGACAAAATCGGGAACTCCCGATATTAGAGTGATTGTATACAATCAAGTGCCAGTGATGGCGATGTTTAGAATCCCAACAGAAAAGTCCGGAGGAAAAGCTAACTTGCATCAAGGAGCAATTGGTTTAGGAGTAGATTTGGCTACCGGGATAACGACTTTTGGGGTAGAAACCGGAGATAATCCAATTTATAGAATATATGATTTTAATAAGAAGAAGAGAAGAAAGGTGAATGGAATTAAAATTCCTTTTTGGAGAGAAATTTTGGAAACAGCTATAAAATGTCAAAGAGCAATTCCTAGTTTGGGTTTTATTGGAGTGGATGTGGTGTTGGATAAAGATAAGGGACCGGAAGTGCTGGAGATAAATGCGAGACCGGGATTGTCAATTCAACTGTGTAATATGGCTGGTTTGAGATCAAGATTGGAAAAAGTGGATGAAATGGAGGTAAGAAGTATAGATCATGGGATTACTTTGGCTAAATATTTGTTTGGGGAAAAGTTTTTTGAAAAAGTGGAAGAGAAAGAAAAAACAAAAACAGTAAAACCAATTGAAATAATTAGGGTTAAAGTCCCTAAAGGAGTTCAGCCAACTTTGCAAAAAAGTCCGGTATTAAAAAAAGGCAAACATAGAGTGGTGGAGGTAAGAGCCAAAGTCGATACAGGGGCTTTTAGAAGTTCAATCGATAGAAATTTAGCCGAGAAATTGGGATTATTGTCTGATGATAGAGTGTTGTATTATCGGCATTATCGGTCAAGTTTGGGAAAACAAAAGGACAGACCAGTAATCGGCGTCACTTTTTGGCTGAACGGAAAGAAGATAATGACGACAGTAAATGTGGCCGACAGGAATAAACTTAGAACTAAATTTTTATTAGGAAGAAAAGATTTAGATGGGTTTTTGGTTAGCGCGAGGAAATAAATATGAGAAAAAAATGTTTAAATTTTCGTTACGAATTTTTCACCTCAGTCAATACTGGCGTGTTGAAATTCGTCGAAAAATTATAACTTCAAATTTAAAATTATTTTTTTATTTTTATAAAATTAACTTATGACTAAAATTGCAATATTTTTTGGAGGGAAAATTAGCCAGCATTTGGTGTTGTTGAGAAAAGCGGCGAAAAAGTTGGGTGTTGATTTGGATTTGGTGTCTTATAATAAAGTTACTTTTAATACAGAAACTAATGAAGTGGTGCTGAGGCCAAACTTACAAAGTGAAACTCAAATAAATAAATTTAGCAAATTTAAAAAAGCAGATGATTACGATGTAATATTTTTTAGAACTACAGGTAAACACTGGGAAGAAGTGGATTTGGTATTGAACAGTATTAAGAGGAAAGAGGTGGTGGTGGTTGATCCATTGGTGGTAAGCGGAAAGCCAAGTATGGCATGTAAGGCGTGGCAAATGTTGGCTTTAAAGAAGGCGGGAATTGATGTGCCAAAAACGATTTATGGGACTTTGTGGTATTTGCATGAGGTAATGAGATGTCAGATGTCAGATGTCAGATGTCAGGAGAACAACACAAAATTTGAGTTTCCGGTGATTTTAAAGGGGAGTGGTGGGGATCGGGGGACGAGAGTGTTTAAGGCAGATAACTTGGAACAATTGGAAAAATTAGTCAGAGATTTGAGAAAAACGGAAACAGATGAAGGTAAAAGATATATGTTGCAAGAATTTATCCCTAATGATGGGGATTATAGAGTGTTGGTGTTGGGAGATAAAGTGTTGGGAGTAATGAAGAGAAGCAGTAAAAATAAAAAAGAATTTAGAAATAATTATTCGGCAGGAGGAAGTGTAGAAATTGCTGAGTTACCGGAAGAAATTAAACAATTGGCGGTAAAAGCGGCGAAAGTGTGTGGATTGGTGGTGGCGGGAGTAGATGTGGCATTTCGCGATTTTGACATGACAAAACCGGTAATATGGGAAGTGAATAAGGGACCACAATTTAAAGGATTTATGAAAGCAACCGGGATTGATGTACCAACTGAAATAGTTAAATTTTTAGTGGGGTTAAAAAAATAATAGTTTAAATTAAAAATTTATTTATAAATTCTTGTCACGAATTTCTTCACTGGAAAATGAGTCTGTGATGCAGGCTCAAATACGTTCAGAAATTATGACTTCAGATTAAAATAATTTTTTATAAAATTATGAATAAAAAAATAATTACGTTTACCATGTCGTTGAGACAAAGCCAATTTGAAGTTGATAGATTAGAAACCGAGGCGAAAAAATTAGGGGTGGAAGTTAATAGATCGCTTTATAAAGATTTGACTTTTAAAGTGGAAAATGGCCAGGCTAAAGCTTTGGTGAGAGGTGAAGAAATAAATTCTGAAAATGCTTTAGGAATGTGGTTTAGGGTGGCAGGAACCAGATCGGGAAAATATACAGAGGCCAGAAATTTATTATTAAGAATAATAGGGAGAGATGTTTTAGCTATTAATAGGGAGGGATATTTGGGATGGAATAGGATGGGGAAAATTGCTCAGCATGGGGTGTTTTTGGAAAATGATATTCCGGTAGTACCAACAAGGATTTTTTATACTAAAGATCAAGTAATGGAAAGTAAGTTTTGGCGGGAATTTGGTTGGCCAATAGTGGCTAAGCATGCAAAAGGTTTTCAAGGGAAATCAGTGAGGAAGTTTGATTCTTTTAAAGAATTAAGAAGATTTGTAAGAAGAATTAATGAAAAGAATTTGGGGATGTTTTTGTGGCAAAAATGTTTGCCGACCAAATGGGATATTAGAGTGATAGTGTTGGGTGGAAAAGTGTTGGGGGCGATGAAAAGATCAGCGGCCGGCGATGAATTTAGGAGTAATTTCAGTTTGGGTGGAAGGGTGGAACCATGGAATTTGTCAGAAGGTGATAGAATTTTGGCGGAAAAAGTAGCTAAAGTTTGTGGGTTAGATTATTGTGGAGTGGATATTATGAAAGATAATGAAGGAAAAAGTTTTATTTTGGAAGTAAATAGACAGTGCCAATTTAAAGGGTTTGAACAGTCAACCGGAATAAATGTGGCTAAAGCAGTAGTTGAATTAATTTTGGAAAGAGGAGTTTAACTGTTTTTCTTGATCCATTTTTCTCTTTTAAGAAAAAGAAATCCAAGAATAAGGAAAGCTCCAATAATGGTCAGAAAACTTTCGATTTTATCCAGTCCATGAGCTAAACCAGTGAAAGCTTCACCCATTTGAAAACCAATGAAACCTAAAATGATGGAGCGGAAAATGAGAGACAAAAACATAATAGGATAAAACTTGGTTGGCTTAAAACGGAAAGCACCACAAAAACCAGAAATTAAAGCAACAGGAACAACAGGAATGATAACAGCAATAAAAATAAAAAGTTCGTCTTTGATAGACTTTTGAAAATCGATTCTAATTTTTTCGATAAGTGACCATTTGATGCCGACAAATTTACCAAATTGATCAATTAAAGGACGACCACCAAAATAAGCAATTAAAAAGACTAAACTGGTCCCAATAACTGCTCCAATAGAATAAGGAAAAGAGATTCTATAAATTATTTCCCAAATGGCTTGAAAAAAAGGAAGATTACGAGTAACTAAAAAAGCCCCACCAGACATGGTAATAATAGGTGACGGAATGGGAACAATGATTTGTTCAATAAGACCTCCTAAAAACATTGAAAGTAAGCCATGGGTTTTGACCATATCGAGAATTAATTGAAGAATTTGAGTCATGGTTCAATAGTATAGTTAAAACTGATAGTTGTCTAGTATTTTATGAATAAATCAAATTAGGATTTTTATTCTAGATAGGTTAAAAGTTATGTTATACTCATTTTACTTTTGGGTGATTAGCTCAGTTGGTTAGAGCACTGTCCTGATAAGACAGGGGTCGGAGATTCGAGTTCTCCATCACCCACTTTAAGTTTGTCAGTTAATCAGTTTTTCAGTTTGCCAGATTTTAGAAATGATAAAATTGATTATGATGAAAGGTTTTGGCAAGGCTTTAAAAATATCAGGTTTGGTTGGGGGATTATTTGTATTGATTTTTGGAAGTGTGAAAAACTTTTGGCGGACGATTAGATTGGCTTTGGAGAGAAAAAATTAACCGGATGAAAAGGATTTTACTTGGAGGATTACTTTTGGTGATTTTTGGATTTGGGAGTTGGTTATTTTGGAGAAATAGAAATATTGTTTTAAGCCCAATTTCGGATAAAAGAGAGGTAAAAAACCAAAAAAATGATTTAGTGACTTTTGGGTTTTTACCAACATGGATGGTGGGGAAAACCAGGGTTTATAGAAAAGAATTATCGCATTTGATTTTTTTAGGGGTGGAAGTAGATGAAAATGGTAATTTAATTTGGGACACTCAGTCGAAAAAAATAAATAATCAAAATTATTTAGACCAAAAATATTTAATAAAAATGTCCGGAGGAAAAAATATTTTGGGAATTAAATTATTTGAAGATAAAAAACTAAAAAATCTTTTAGCTGATGATACGGCAAAAAGTAATTTAATTAATCAGGTTAAGGAAATTGTAAATGAGGGTGATTTCGACGGGGTTAATGTAGATTTTGAATTTCAAAATGATCAAACGGCGGTTTTGGCGGATGATTTGGTTGGTTTTTTGGAGAAACTAAAACAAAACAATGTGGGTGAGGTAAGTGTGGATGTGTTTGCTAATACTATTATTAAAGGAGAACCTGTGAGGTTGATGGGATTGTTAGAGAAAATAGACTATGTAGTGGTAATGGCTTATGATTTTAATCGGCCGGGAGTAAATTATGCCGGGCCGGTGGCTCCAATCAGTTCTAATCCCGGCGAAAGGAATATTAATGAAGTAATAGAAAAAATTATAAAAGGTGGACTGGATAAAAATAAAATAGTTATGGCTTACCCTCTTTATGGCTATGAATGGAAGACAGAAACGAGTGATTTTGAATCAAAGGTAATTAGGGGTTGGTATCAGATGGCAAGTTGGAAGCGGATGAAAGAGTTATTGTCGGATACCGCCTTGGCAACGGCTTGGGCGGTCGAGTGGGATGAATTGTCAATGTCGCCGTGGGTTCATTTTGAAGAAGATGGAGAAGTTCACCAAATCTATTTTGAAGACGAGAAAAGCCTGAAAACTAAAATTGATTTAGTAAGACAAAATCAGTTGGCGGGATATGGTTATTGGGCTTTGGGATATGAAGGAGAAGACATCAGTATTTGGCGTTTATAAAAAGATAATTAATTTTGAACCTAAATTGAGGTGGTTTTAGTTGTTGACGATTAGGTTGGTATTAGATACAATAAACCCACTTGATAATGCTAAGGATTAATTTCAATCAATTTAAAAAAACTTTAGGGAGGGGTGTCGAGCTGGAATAAGTAATAAATTGATAGGAAATTGTGCCGAAAGCAATCAAGCTTTCGGTTTTTTTATGCTCTTTTATAGGAATGAGGAGGCATCCCACCTGTCGGCGGGTAACTTGGGCCTGTGGCTTAGTTGGTTATAGCGCCTCATTTGCAATGAGGAGGTCGG
>CAZWUG010000038.1:0-7994 GCA_964637525.1 uncultured Gammaproteobacteria bacterium
AAAAAAATTTTGGGATTATTGATAGGATTGATGGTGTTTCTGTTTTGGGCGATAAAATTTAGTAAAACAGAAAAATCCGACTTTAAGGCTGAAAATAATAATTATCAATGGTTGGAATTGGTTAAGGTGGTAGATGGAGATACGATTGAGGTTAAAATAGACCAAAAAATGGAATTGGTAAGACTAATTGGAATTGATGCACCGGAAATTGAAGGGAAAACTAAGGAAAAGGGAATTGAATCAAAAAAATATTTGGAAAAATTGATTGGAACAGAAAAATTAAGATTAGAGGGAGATGAAAGCCAAAATGATAGAGATGTTTATAATCGACTGTTAAGATATGTGTTTTTGAAAGATGGAACGATGGTTAATAAAATTATGATTGAAGCAAAAATGGCCGAAGAATACACTTTTAAAATGAAATATAAATACCAAGAAGAATTTAGAAAGAGTGAGAAATAAAAAAATGGGAAAAAGGGGTCGGTCGTTACTGGAGTTAGGTGCGGCGTTTGCCACGATAGTGCTGAATGCACTTCCTAAACTCTTTCACAACCGGCCCCCCGAATCAACTAGCCGCAGCTAGTGATTCTTCTTTCGCCCTTCAGATGCCTGCGACGATCGCCTGAGGCTTGCCGCCGGCAAACCTCCAGGCCCGGTTGTTCCGCTCATTGTTGTGGCCGCTGTGGTTCCCCATGATGGCCCTCTTGGCCATGACGGCGCTGATGGAGATGCTCTCCGTCTGCTGACCAGTGTTGAAGTTCTGATTGTACATGGTAATCCTCCTTTTTGTGTGTGTCACGGTGGTTTGTGTTTTTGGATCATTTGTCCGTAAAACAGTGGCTGGCAGCCACGCTGTTTTGTAGACTGTCCTGGAACCGTCTCCACACAGGGGAAGAAAAATACTGTCCCTATCGATAGGGAATTAACACCAAAACAGTGGCTGGCAGCCACGCTGTTTTGTAGACTGTCCTGGAACCGTCTCCACACAGGGGAAGAAAAATACTGTCCCTATCGATAGGGAATTAACACCTAGAGCAAAGAATCATCCTTTCTTTTTTGACGAACATTTTTCGTCGGTCGATCATTTAAAGTGCAAAAGTTACATTGTTAACTTAATCAGTAGTGCGTTTACATACTGCAAGTTGGTGTAGAATAGCGCATTTTAGGCTAAAGATAAAGAAGGAAATTATTTCTGAACTTTAATTTTACTCAAATAGATTTTTTCAAAACCGGAAATAAGACGTTTTTTGGTGTTGGGGACAAATTTTTGATAAATTTCAAAAAGTGAAAGCCATTGAGAATAATTTAATTGGGTAGGTTTGAGGGAATTCACTCTTAGTTGATGATTAATTTTTTTGAACTGATCATAAGAAAATATTTTTTTGTAGATTTCAAAAATATTTGGTTTCCATTGATTAAATCCAAAAATAACAAAATCACGAAATTGCTGATAAACAACAGAATCAATGGCGACTGCTTGTTTAAGAGTAAATTTGGCAAAAACGATATCAACTTGGGGTTTGGGTGTAAAGGCAGTACGATCGATATCCCCGAGTATTTCGAGATTGTAAAACGGAGCCAAAAGAATGGCGTCTTGATTATTAAAATTGTCAGAAAGAGAATATTTTTGAGCCGCTTCCAGCTGCATAAGAAAATAAATTTCATTTGGTTTGGAATTGTTTTTTAAGATTTTATTTAAAATAGGAGCAGTAATTGAAAAAGGAATATTGGAAAAGATTTTGAAGGGATTGGTGGGTAAATTCCATAATAAAAAATCTTGGTTAATTAATTTTAGATTGGAATTTGAAGAAAATTTGTCTTGAAGAAAAGAAATAAGATGTCTGTCTTTTTCAACTGCAATAACTTCTGTTCCAAAATCCAGAAGCTGTTGAGTGATAATTCCCCTGCCCGGACCAATTTCGACAATGGTATCTTTTGGATCAAGATAAGTAAGAGATAAAAGTTGGCGGACTAATTGGGGGGATTTAATAAAATTCTGAGAAAGATTCATGAGATAACAAATGAAGCATAACATAGGCTAAGAGTTTTTTGCTATTATTTTATAGATGAATAAAAAAACAAAGATAATCGCCACAGTAGGACCAGCATCAGAATCGGTGGAAATAATTGAGAAATTGGTTGAAAATGGAGTAAATATTTTTAGATTTAACTTAAAACATAATGATTTTGAATGGCATAAAAAAATCATTGGCAGAGTCAGGTCTGTGGCCAGAAGAATGAAGAAAAGAGTTGGAATAATGGTGGATTTTCAGGGGCCGGAAATCAGACTAGAAACAAAAGACGGTTTGCCGGTAGAGATTAAAAAGAATGAAGTATTTTATATAAGTAACAGATTCGATAGTGATTCAAAAACAATAAAGGCCAACCCGGGGATGGTAATTAAATATATAAAAAAAGGAGAAAAATTATTTGTAGATAACGGAAATTATGATTTAAAAGTGATGGGGAAAGTAGGAGAGAAAATTAAAGTTATCTCGGACGACGATTTAGTGATTAAAAACAGAAAAAGTTTGAATGTAGTGTCGGAGGATTTAGATTTGCCCATATTAGCCGATAGGGACAAAGAAGCTTTGGCCAGGTTGGATGAAATTAATCCGGATTTTATTGCCTTGTCTTTTGTAAGAAGCCAACGAGACGTAGAAGTTTTGAAAAGATTATTGATGGCCATAGACCCAGAAGTGAAGGTGATAGCCAAAATTGAAAACGCCAGAGCAATAAAAAATATTGAAGAGATAATAAAAAAATCAGACGGAGTAATGATTGCCAGAGGAGATTTAGGAATAGAAATTCCACTGGAAGAATTGGCATTTTGGCAAAAGAAAATTATTGATTTATCTAGAATAGGTTCGAAACCAGTGATTGTGGCCACTCAAATGCTGTTGTCGATGGTGGAAAATAATAAACCAACCAGGGCTGAGGTGACGGATGTGTCAAATGCAGTGTTTGATGGAACAGATGCGTTGATGCTTTCCGAAGAAACATCTATTGGAATTAATCCGGCAAGAGTAGTTAGGGAAATGAGTGGAATTGTTAATTATTGTGAAAATTCATTAATTAGCCGTTGTGTGGAAATAGATCCACAAAATTCAACAGAAATACTGGTAGATGCGGCGATAAAAATAATAAAAAATAATAAAGATTTGAGAATAAAAGCAGTGGTGGTGTTTACTCAATCAGGAAATACTGCCAGAATATTTTCTAAATACAGAATTAATTTACCCATAATAGCGATAACTGACAGTAAAGATACTGCCAAAGGATTACTAATTAGTTATGGAGTGAGATCATTTTTGAAAACTTTTGACAAAAGTTATTTTAAAATGCCAAAAGGATTGATAAATAAATTGGTAAAATCGGAATTAGTGTCAGAAGGGGAAATTATTTTAGTGATACACGGAAATAACTGGATGAAAAGCGGGTCAACAACTGATATTAGCCTGGTGACTGTTTAGCTTTTTGGGCCATGATGTTGCTGACATGAAGGAGACTGTCAAATGTGCCAGCATCTTCCCAAAGTGAATCAAAGATGTTGACTTGGAGCTGACCTTTTTTGAGATAAAATTTATTAATGTCAGTGATTTCGATTTCTCCCCGATCTGATGGTTTAAGATTTTTGGCAATTTCGACAACTTGATTGTCGTAAGTATAAAGACCAACTACGGCATAATTACTTTTTGGGATGCTTGGTTTTTCCTCAATAGAGAGAGCTTTCATATTTTGATCGAATTCAACAACGCCAAAACGCTGTGGATCTTGAACTTGTTTGGCAAAAACCATACCACCAGATTTAAAATTTTGAATTTCTGAGGAAAAGTCTTTATCAAAAATATTATCACCTAATATCATGGTGACACTGTCGTTATCAATGAAATCAGCCCCAATAATAAAAGCATCAGCTAGACCTTTGGGTTCTTTTTGCACCGCATAGCTAAAATGAGCTCCAAATTCATGGCCGTCGCCTAAAAGATTGAGAAAGTGGCCCGAATAATCCGGAGCAATAATTATAAGGATGTCTTTGACTCCGGCTTTTATCAAGGTTTCGATGGGATAAAAAATCATGGGTTTGTTGTAAACAGGGAGAAGTTGTTTTGAGGTAATGGTAGTGAGCGGACGAAGGCGAGTAGCGCGACCACCAGCAAGAATAATACCTTTCATAGTTGAGTAAATTAGTTAATTAGTAAATGGTAAGTATCTAATAGCATTATAATATATTATTTTTTCTGTGATTTTTTCCAAATAACTGTATTATAGATTATCCAATTTAACGGGATTGTAAGGCCAAAAATGGCAATAACCTGATAAAGGAATAAATGATCACCAAAGATAGCAGTTAGAATAGAAATTACCACAGAAGGGATAATAATACCACTAAATACAGAAGAGAGATTGAAGGTGAGAAATTTAGAAATTAATTTACCTTTGTCAGTAATTTTTTCTTTGGAAAAAGTCCAAACATTGTTAAAAGTGAAATTAGAAATAATGGATATTTCGGCAGCCAAGGCATTGGAAATGCCATTGAGTAAACTGACGTTTGATTGAGGGTTAATTAAAAATGATTTAAAAATTTTAGCACCGACAGTATTGATAACAAATCCGACACTACCAACAACACCAAACTTTAAAAATTTTTGAGTAAATTCGTCACGCCAACGAAGCAAAAAAGCAACCCGAAAGATGTCTTTGGCAGTGCTAGCTTCAATTTTTGATTCACCGGCATTACGAACGTGAAATTGAAGAGGAACTTCTTTAAATTTAGCTCCCATTTGGAGTGTTTCGTAAAGGAGTTGGAGTTTATAGCCAAAACTTCGAGTAAGAAGCCGGCTGTAATTCATATCCATCTTGTCGACAAAATCTTTGACACGAGTGACTTTTAAGCCAGTAGTAGGATCGGTAACTTTGAAAAAGTTTTTGAAGGGAAAAAACATTATTAAGCGAGCGGTAAAACCGCCAACTTCTGAAAAGAAAACTCGTTTAAATCCCCAACCTTTTGGGTTAGAACCACCAGGGATTTTTCGAGAACCAATGACATAATCGTAACCGTCTTCCATGGCTTTGAGCATAACCGGAATGGTTTCCGGTGGATGTTGAAAGTCGCCGTCAAATTCAAAAACAAAATCGGCTTTGAGTGTTTCCATGGCGTATTTGAAACCCTTTAGATAAGCAGCTCCAATACCGTCTTTGCTGGTTTCGGTGTAAAGGAAAGTATTATTATATTTTTTTGCTTCTTTTTCAACAACTTTTCCTGTACCATCGGGAGAATTTCCATCAACAACCAAAATTTTCATGTTCCAATTTTGAGTTAAATTATCTTTTTTGTCTTTAATATCAATAAAAGTCTTGGTATTAAGATGTTCGATCATTTTGCCAATATTGTCGGCTTCGTTGTAGGTGGGAATAACGATAACAGCAACAGGGTTAGAGTTCATTTTTAGTTTCTTTTTTGATTTCATAAGAAGAGTATAGCTTAAAATGATAAAATATTGCCATGAAAATAGATGTTTTAACTTTGTTTCCAGAAATGTTTGAGTCGCCTTTTGATGAAAGTATGATTAAAAGGGCAATAAAAAAGAATTTAGTGGAACTTAAAATACATAATTTGAGAGACTGGGCAATTGATGATTACGGATCAGTGGACGATAAACCGTTTGGAGGAGGTGTGGGAATGTTGATTAGGGCGGATGTGGTATGGAAAGCCCTTGAAACCCTTTGTCCTTCGGACATTTCCTTTAAAAAGGGCAACTCTAAAACCAGAATAATTATGATGTCAGCGAGAGGAAAGAAATTTGATCAAGCAAAAGCAGAAGAATTATCAAAACTGGAAGATTTAGTAATATTGGCTGGACACTATGAAGGATTTGATCAAAGAATTAGTGATTATATGGTAGATGAGGAAATATCGATTGGTGACTATGTGTTGACTGGAGGTGAATTACCGGCAATGGTAGTGATTGATGCGGTAAGTCGGCTTATTCCCGGTGTTTTGGGAAAGGATGAATCAAGTAAGGTGGAGAGTTGGTCTGAAATAGAAATTGATGGCCAAAAAATTAGAACAAGAGAATATCCACAATATACCAGACCACGAGAATTTAGGGGAAAGACAGTGCCAGAAGTGTTATTGTCTGGAGACCCAAAAAAAATTAAACAATGGCAAATTGAACAGATTAAAAAAACGATAAAGTAAGCAAGGCGATACCAAATAAGGCCATAACCAAATACTCTACAATGATGGATAAACTTAAATCACCCCGGAGGTAGTGATGAATTAAGCTCCAGAGGAAATAATTACCAGCCAATAAATAAATAATGATACGCCGGCCATGATCGTCTAGTGGGGCAAAAAAATAAAGAACTAAGCCTAATAAAAAAATAATACCCAGAATAATATATTCTATTGGTTTTTGGCGAACTTCTTTGGGAATAATCATACTAAAAAATTACTCCTTGTTGTTGATAAAGAATAAATAAAAGAATGACTAAAAGAAAACCAATATGGCTAATAGTGGAACCAGTCATACGATGAACACCTTTTTTGAGAGTGATGTAACCGTCGATAAATAAGACGGAGATAATTAAACCGAAAACAACAATGCCAAAAATTTTACTGATAGTTAATGGATTGATAGGTTTGCTTTGGGTTTCAGAAAGAATGTTAGAATCACGGCTAATAATTTCCTGTTGTTCTTGAGTAATAATCTCTGGCTGAGTAATAGTTTCTGGTTTGGTTTTTTGATTAGAAACAATTTGAGACACAGGAGTAGCAAAATGTTGAACAACTAAAGTAGTTTTAATGCCACCTAAGGTGCCGTTAACAACACCGATACCGATTTCCTGGTACTTAGGATTAATAATATTTTCTTTATGTGTAGGAGAATTCATCCAAGCTTTTAGTAAAGATTCGGTGTCGTAAAAATCACGAGCCAGGTTTTCACCAGCGATGGAATATTTATAGTCAACATTTTTAAAAAAGTTCCAAGGGGAAGTGCCAGACGGTGAGGTATGTGCCCAATAATTATGGGTAAACATATCCTGAGCTTTTTGAGTAGCTGATTGAGAAAGTAAGGAATTATATTTTAATACCGGTAAACCTAGTTTTGATCTTTCCTGATTAGTTTGATCAAGAACTTTTTGAGCAGTAATCTCTGAAGAATAGCCTAAGACACCAGGTTTGGTAAAACTTAAATATTTAACTAGGGTTTGATTGAATAAATAAAGGGCGATTAAAAAAAATAAAAAACTGTTTTTAAGAATCTCGGCACGATAATTATTTTTTTCCTGAGGAATGAATAAACGAGAAAAGTTATGTTTCACAATTAAAGTATAAAATAATCCCTTTTATTTTGACAGTTTTAATTTTTTTAAAACCGGAATTAAGATGTATTTAAAAACTAAAAAACCAATAATTATGCCTGATAAATCAAAGAGGGTATCAGTAAATTTTGAAGTTCTACCCGGAGTAAGTAATTGGTGAATCTCATCTGTTACGCCGTATAAATATGAAACTATTATTGAAATAAAAATGGAGTTTAAGGCAAAATTTATTAGAATAAAAAGGATGGCATATTCAATAAGATGAAAAGATTTCAAAATTAGAAATCTAGTCCAATAAGAATCACCACCAATACCAGTGGTTTGACGAGAAGAAAAGTAAAAAATAATCCCCATCCAAATTATGGCCGGAATAAACCGAATTATTTTTTTCATTTTTTTAATTTAATTTTAGTGATGATAGTTGGAGAAATTAACAAAATCCCGCCAACAATAATTAAGATTAGGGGTAAATAATTCTTTTTGGGAGTGGTGGCAGATGAAGTAGAGTCACCTAAAACTAGACTGCTAGTGATGGTTGGAGATGGCTCTGAAGAAATTTCTGGAGTGATAAAACTTGATTCAGATTTTGGTTCAATAATGGCCGATTCTGTGGCAGATTCATCAGTAGTGTATTTGGTTGGATCAGTGGTAGGGGTGGCAGTAGG
>CAZWUG010000039.1:0-7676 GCA_964637525.1 uncultured Gammaproteobacteria bacterium
AACACAATCATGGTTATTGTCGACTCCAAGTTCTAAAGGAGAACACATCATGGCCGGTGATTCAATGCCACGCATTTTGGTATTTTTGACTTTTAGAATCCCATTTTCCGGTGCGTGAACTAAAGAACCGATTAAAGCCACAGCCACAACGTCATTTTCTTGGACATTTTTACAACTACTGATAATGTCTGTGGTCTGTTTTTTATTAATTTGAACTTGATAAATTTTAAGACTATCGGCATTGGGGTGGTTTTTAATAGCCTTAATTTGGCCAATGATTACTTTTGGATTTTCTAAACCGACCGGTTGAGACTCATTAGTTTCGGCAACATCATCTTCATTTCTCATGGCGGGGAAGAGAATAACATCTTTGATAGTCGATTGGTCGGTTAAAAGTTGAGTAAAACGATCAATACCCATGCCCCACCCGGCTGTTGGCGGCATACCGTATTCGAGAGCGCGGATATAATCACTGTCAAATTGCATAGCGGTTTCATTGCCTTTCTTTTCTAAGGCAACTTCTTCCAACCAACGTTCGGCTTGATCTTTGGGATCGTTGAGTTCGTTGTAGGCTTTTAAAAGTTCGGTACCACAAACGAGTAACTGAAATGAAGAAATTTTTTTGGGATTATCAGCTTTACGCTTGGCAAGGGCAATCATTTCTGATGGGTAGTCACAAACAAAAGTTGGATTAATAATTTTGGGTCGAACATATTCTTTATAGAGGGCGTCGAAGCAAGCACCTAGACCGACAACACCCTTAAGGTCTAATTTCAAATTTCTAATTTCTAATTCTCTAAAAAAATCTGATTCGGTTTTTATTTTATCTATGTCTATATCAGTATATTTTTTAATAGCATCGGTAAAAGTAACTCTTTCGATTGGTTTAGTAAAATCAAGTTGGGTTCCCTGAAAACTAATTTTTAATCCGCCCTTAACAGCTTGGATAACATGTTTAACCAAATCTTGGGTAAAATTCATGAGGACTTCGTAATCGGCATAAGCCCAGTAAAATTCAATTTGGGTGAATTCCGGATTGTGAAAACGGGAAACACCTTCGTTCCGGAAATCTCGAGAGACTTCGTAAACTTTTTCAAAACCACCAACAATTAATCTCTTGAGATAAAGTTCATCGGAGATACGAAGATACATATCCATGTCGAGAGTGTTATGGTGGGTAGTGAACGGTTTGGCTGAGGCCCCGCCATAAACTGGTTGAAGGATGGGAGTTTCAACTTCCAAAAACCCGTGATCATCCAGAAATCGGCGCATTTCAGTTAGGATACGGGTTCTAGTCTTAAAGACTTGACGAACTTCGGGATTAACAATAAGGTCAACATAGCGTTGACGATAACGTTCTTCAATATCTTTAAGGCCATGCCACTTTTCAGGTAAGGGACGTAAATTTTTGGCTAAAATTTCAAATTTATAGACGTTGATGGTAATTTCACCGGCCGTGGTTTTAAAAACTTCACCGTAGGCAGAAATAATGTCGCCCAGATCCAATAACTTGGTTAAAGACATTTTGTCGGCCAGAATTTTTTCTTGGAAGAAAAGTTGAATTTTACCGGTTTGGTCGTGTAAATCAGCAAACAAAATTTTGCCGTGACCACGAAGCGACATAATACGACCAGCAATTTCAACTGATTTATCCATTAAATCTCTGGCTTCTAAAATAGAAGATTTCTGGGATAAATTGGGTTGAGGATACTGATTAAGACCAAGAGTCTTCATCCTCTCTAGCTTGTCTTGGCGTTGTTTTTGAAGATCGTTAAGTTTTACGTCCGGCATGAGATTATTTTACTATACTCAGGCCTATTTTAGTTGATGGAAACTATTTTGTAGACTATTTTACCAACGGGAGCATCAACCTCAATTTCATCATTAACTTTTTTACCAGTTAAAGCTTTTCCTAATGGGGATTGATCAGAAATTTTGTTTTGAGTTGGATCAGATTCTAATTGATTGACGATACAGAATTCTTTGGTGCTGCCCCCAACTTTTATTTTAACTTTACAACCAACTTGAATGGAGGTAAATGAAGTTTTATGACTAATAATTTCACTATTTTCCAACGTTTCTTCAATTTGTTCAATTTGAGTATTGGCGACTTCTAACTCCTCTTTAAGTTGAGTAACTAAGCCATCTTCGCCGGATTCATCTGGTTGAGCGACATCTTCAATTTGAATAATCAGATGTTCTTGTTTCTTCTTAAGTTTAACTAATTGATCTTTTAGTTGTTGATAACCGTCTTTGGTTAAAAGATTTTTTTGATTCATTTTTAAATTGATTTACTCCGATAAATTGGAGTTTGATAAAGAGGGACTAATACCTACTTTAAATAAAAAACTCCCAGGGTTTTATTAAAATCTGTTCGGGAGTTACAGATTAGAAAGTATATTAAGGGAAAGAAAAACTTTTGTCAAATGATAATTAGTGGTTTAATTAGTTGTGGTTTTAAAAAATTTTTTTCAAGTAACTCCTGATAAAAGGCGGGTTAAGATAAAAAATAAAAGCGGAGTAGTCTATAGTAATCCGAGATGGTGGAAGAAAATTATTTTTTATTTTGCTTCAGTTTTAGTAATATTTTCTTTGGTTTTTATACTATATATATATGAACCTATAATGATAGGTTGGGTTCGATATAAACTAATTGATCAAAGTAAGATTGGAGTGAGGATTGCAGAGATTAAAAAACAAAATAATTTAATCCTAACACCAACTCCGGATAATCAGGGAGCCGGGGAGACGTTAGCACCTGAGCCGGTTTTAGCGGAGTCGAGCGAATTTAAAATATCGATACCAAAAATTGGAGCTGAAACAGATATACAGCAGGATGTGTCACCGAACGATAAGGAGGAATATTTGAGTGTATTAAAAAAGAATGTAGTGGCTCAAGCCCTGGGAACAGCTTTACCTGGAGACGGAGAGAATAAAACAATGTTTTTATTTGCCCATTCAAGCGAGCAAGGATTAGTTGATGCCAGAGACAACCCAGTATTTTACCTATTAGGAAAACTGGAAAGTGATGATGTTATTTTGATAAATTATAAGGGAGAAATATTTACATATAAGGTATATACAAAAAAAATAGTTGGAGCTAAAGAAACTACTTATCTGAATTACTCTGAAGAAGGTAAAGAGGTTTTGATTTTGCAAACCTGTTGGCCAATAGGAACTAATTGGCAAAGACTATTAGTTTTTGCTGAAAAGATTTGACAAATTTGAGGTAAAATTGGTTATGAGTTTGGATTTGTCTTTTAGTGATAATTATTGGCAGAGTTTGGAAGTAGTAATTGATAAACTTTTAGGTTTTGATAAACAACTGATTAGACAAGCGTATGATTTCATGGAAAAAGCCCATGAAAAACAAAAAAGACATTCCGGGGAATTATATATCTCCCATCCGGTATGGATAGCCAAAGTGATAGCTCAATTGAATATTGGGCAAGAAGCAGTAATTGCGGCATTATTGCATGATTGTGTGGAAGATACAGAGACTACTATTGATGATATAGCAAAAACTTTTGGCGATGAGGTGGCATTATTGGTGTCTGGTTTAACTGAAGTTAAAAGTAAAACTTCCGGGATTAAAATAAATAAAACAAGCATTGAGACTTTTAGAAAATTCTTTTTTTCGTCAGTAAATGATGTGAGGGTGCTGATTATTCGCTTGGTTGATAAACTCCATAATAGTCTAACTATACAATATTTACCTAAAAATAGACAAATTTTGTATGCAAAAAATATTATGAGGATATATGGGCCGTTGGCAGAATATGTGGGGCTGCATTATTTTAAAAAACGCCTGGAAGATATTGCTTTTCAAATCCTCTACCCTAAAGAGGCTAATAAAATTAAATTAATGTTTAAAGAAAAAGAAAAGGATGAGATTAAGGCCTTAAATTTGGTAGCGACGGAAATTGAGAGAATTTTAAAAATCAATAATATTAAAGATGTGGTAGTTGAAGGCAGAATTAAAAGTTTATATAGCACTTATTTAAAAATAAAAAAGAAAGGTGATAAATATAGGGTAAAAGACAGGGTGGCAATTAGGGTTCTAACTAATAATTTAGTGGAATGTTATACCATTTTAGGATTATTACATGCTAAATACAGATCTTTACCGGAAGAGTTTGAAGATTATATTTCGGCACCAAAGCCAAATGGTTATCGGTCGATTCAAACCACAATTGCCTGGAGAGATGGCTTAACAGTGGAAATTCAAATCAAAACAAAAGAAATGCATGAATTTAATGAATTCGGGCCAGCCTCACATATCGCTTATAAAACCGGCAAAGGTAATAGTGTGGGAAGCGGGATGGAATGGGTAAAAGATTTGGTTAAATGGCAAAAAAGTGATGGAAATATTAATAATTATCAATTAAAAGTATTAACTAATTATATTTACGTTTTTACTCCAAAAGGCGACACGATCCAATTACCTAAAGGGAGTACGGCTTTAGATTTTGCCTATAAAATACATACCAGTATTGGAGACAGATGTATGGGGGTAAAAATAAACGGTAAAATAGCTAAAATAGATGACGAGTTGAAAACCGGTGATTTGGTGGAAGTGTTGTTGAGTAAAAAGTTGAATGTAAATAAAAATTGGATTGATATAGTGAAAACATCAGCGGCCAGAGACCATATAAAAAAGGCAGTAAAACTTGAAACAGAAGAGGGAAAATGATATAATTAGTGTATTATAGGTTTTTATTTATAAAAATGCCTAAGACGGCTGAAAGAACACTTCCGGGACAGATTAGGATGAATTTGTGGACAGGTGATTTAATTATCCCCCAAATTGTGGCGTCGATGCCAGATATAGAACTACGAGAAATAAAAAAATTTGAGCCAAAAAAAGAAAAGCCATCGACTGCTTTTATAAATAGCGAGAATTTGGCAATAATTAACAACAGAGTTTTGAAAAACGGTTGGCCGATTGATACCTCTTCAGAAGAAAAGCTAATACAACAATTAGTCGTTTTTCAATATGGAACACGAATAAAACTTAAACCAAAAGAAGAGGAGATGCGGGGATATTCAATTAAGTTAAATATTGGAGTGATTGCTTGTAGAAGTAATGATTTAATAAATGATTATGAAACTCCTTTTGGTTATAGTGAATATAAAATGCTAGGGGTTTATGCATCATATAAAGCTACAAATAGAGTCAGCACAGATAAATGCACCAGAAGTTATGCCACAATTCAAAGATCTGATAAGGAACATCCAGAACAGTTACCGGTTGGAGAATGTTTTTTTGCTCAAATTAAAGACAGAATTGAGGTAAAAAAATCCAGGTTTGAGAAGACTGGTTATTGGCCCAGAAAGTAATTTTGCTTAGATTAGAGATAGTGTTTACCATCCGGGTCTTCTTGAAGAGGATTAGATATTCTTTGCTCTTGGCTTGGTGGAGTCTCTGGTTTGGAGTCTGTTGATGGTGAAGTATTTCTTTTTTGACAATGATATCCAATAAAGTTATAAACCGTGTCGTGGTTAAGCAATCTCATTCTGGGAGATCTTTTTATATCTTCTTTTTGATTTAAAATATCTTCAATTATAATTGAAAGTTTAAGAAGAGATGAAGGTTTAACATTGATAGTTGGGTTATTTTCTCGGGTGATGAGTTTATGATATAAATCTAATTGACGGCAAACTTCTTCAAGAAACACTATTTGTGAGGGATCTTGTTCAAGTTGACGTCGAAGTTTCGAATGTTCCTGGGCGGCTCTGGCGCGAATATTGGAATCTAGCGACGGGTCTTTCTTTTGTTCATTTAGCTTAATTAAACGAGCAAAATTTGTGATCAGTTGATTTACATTTTGAGCTTCAAGACCGATAACAACAGGAACAACATCTTTTATGGTTCCTTTGTAGCGATTAGTGGCGTCTAAATCCGGAGATTCAAAATATTTAACTTCGAGTTTATTAGAAAATATTTTTGAAATATTACGATCAATCTTTTGACCAATAGTATCAGTGTCTGTTCGGCTAGTGGTATCAATTGATAAAGCAATTCGTTCAGGGGAGGTCTGACTGCCGAGGTTAAATTCAACCACTGCATCGACTCCATTGAAGTAATCATCATATTCAGTGGTACGAAAAAATAATGAATTACTACCAAACCAATCACTAAGTTCAATTTGATCAGCGACAATAATCTCCAGAGCTTCACTCCTTTTTCGAGCGTGTTCTAAATTTGTTTTGGCTGCTTCCGGCAAACTACCATCTTTTCTAGCAAAATGATTTTTAATACCAATAACAGCTTGAGTATCTACATCGATATCACTTTGACTAAAGACATCAGAAAAATAGGCAAGAGTGAAACGAGGATTATCCCTGCTATTGGCGGCAATAATTAAATCACAATCTGCAGAAACCTTCTCCCTTGGAGATAAAGTTTCAAAGCCCGTGGCACGCGTTTGAGGTGAAGAATCGATGCTCATATTGGTTTATTATAACCCGAGATTGTTTTTTAAGACTTTTTTACGATAGCGGTTGGAGAAACGGTGAGCTTCGTCACGAAGTTGTTGAAGTAGCTGAAGAGCCGGGGAATTTTTGGGTAAATTAATTTCCTGCCAATTGTTAACTGTTTTAATGACAATAGTTTCGAATTTTTTAGCCAAACCTATTATAGTTGGTAGATCGTAGTTTTGAGATCGTAGAAAATCATAATTTAGTTTAAATGCCTGGATAGTAGCAGAAACTTGAGGTTTGCCACCATCAACAACCAACAAATCTGGATAGGGCCATTCCGGATGTTTAAGACGACGGTAAATAATTTCTTTAATCATAAACTGATCGTCCGGAGTGACTTTGGAATCAATTTTGAATTGACGATATTGAGAAGGGTCGATTTTGCCGTTTTGATAAACAGTCATGGCTCCAACAAAGACTTTAGAACCGAGGTTGGAAATATCATAAGCTTCAATTCGATTAATCTTTTTTAGTTGAGGAAAAACTGACGATAAAGTCAGGACTAGTTGATCAGTAGCTTTTTGATATTTGTCTTCCTTAAAATCAATCTCCTGATAAAGATGGCTAAGACTTTGCCAACCGGAGATAACATAATTTAAAGAATTTATTTGGTCACGACGGACTTTGGCCATTTCATAATTTTCAGCTTTGGAAAAAATAGTCATTTCTTTGGTTAATTGAGATATTAATTTATGAAAATGACCGTTGAGAATTTTTTTGATTTTAGAAATATTGGAACGATATTCTTTCAGATTGGGATCTGGTCCAGGACAAAGACCGATATGGCAATAAAGACATGGTTTTGGCTGATGTTTTTTCGAATAGTAGGGAAATATTATTCTAATAGTTTTAAGAAGGCTTTTGACAGAAGCGGAATCGGGAAAAGGGCCATAAAATAAATCATCTTTATTTAAAGCGGATTTGAAAGCGGGTCTGATAAGAGGTATTTTATCTTTGGTGATGGTGATATAAATATAACTTTTGTCATCCTTGAGCTGGGAATTAAATTTAGGTCGATATTGTTTGATAAGACTGGACTCTAAGACTAAGGCTTCAATTTCCGAGTCAACAGTATAAAATGAAATGTCAGCAATTTCAGAAACGAGATGACCTGTTTTATAGCCCAAAGCATGGTCGGACTGAAAATACTGAGAAACCCGTTTTTTGAGATTAACGGCTTTGCCAATATAAAT
>CAZWUG010000040.1:0-1235 GCA_964637525.1 uncultured Gammaproteobacteria bacterium
ATTATTTTTTTTGGAAAAAAATTGATAAAAAATATAAATACCAAGAAGTAAATAAATAACACCCCAAATTGAAAATGTTAAAGCTGCAGGGGCAAAAAGATTGGGAAAAGAATTAGACACTTCACCGGTAGTTAGATTATTTATTGGTAATATGTTGGCTAGAGCGTTAACCATAATCATTAAAAGATAAGAAACTAAAACTAAAGGTTTTATAAGATTGTTTTTCATAATTAATGATAGTAAAAATCAAGGAGTCAAATACTGGATATATTAAGTTTTGGGTTAAAAATTGTCCTGCTCGCTGTTCTTGACTCAATCAGACTTGAGTAAAAAAATTAACAACCAAACTGACCGGAAGAAGTACACTGGGTTGGAGTTGATGTTTTGATACCACTACCTTTTTCGATATATTTTATTCCTGTTTGAAAAGTATCGCCGGGATTCCAGAAAGTCCAGTTATATTTCCATTCTGCCCAACCAAGGTTTAAGTGTTGTGCATAAATACCATTATTGGCCAATAACTGACCAGCTTGACGAGACAACATGCAATAAGCACTGTAACAATACATAATAATTTTTTTATCCTGGGGTATTTTTTTAAACTCAGATAAAATTGTATTTTCTTGCATACCAACAATAGGGATATTTATGGCACCAACAATATGGTCAACATTGTATTCATCAGAACTACGAAGGTCAACTAAAATAAAATTTTCATCTTTATTATCAATCATTCTTCTAAGAGTAGATGGGCTGACAGAAACAGAGTTTTCAGTATTGTAAAAATCTTTAAACACATCTGATTTTTTTTCAATAAAATTACGGTAAACAACTGCACCAGCCACACCACTAAAAATACATAGAAACAAAAGTAATAAAATGCCACTAATTATTCTTTTTTTATTCATGGAATATTATAACTTATCGATTGCTCTTTTTGACTCCAACGAAAACAGATGTTGATCTTTGTCTGGGATATTACTTGGATAGAAAAGTGGTTAAGGGATTGTTCAAAATAAAACAAATACTTACAAAAAAGTCCAATTGGTGGAGTTCAACTCCATTAATTATGGATAATTGGAGAAGTTACACTTATAGATTAATGCTCCACGAGATGGAAAATATACTAAAGATTGGGTTAAATTTAAACAGTGGTTTTTAAAATTATTTTTTCTCTAAATAATCTTTGAGAATATTATCTATATCTTGTTTCGTTTTCTGTTCTTCTGGTGTTA
>CAZWUG010000040.1:1245-1873 GCA_964637525.1 uncultured Gammaproteobacteria bacterium
CTATTATCTATAGTTTCTCTATTTTGAATTTCCTCTGGGGTTAGATCTTCTAGAAGTTTCTTTGGTTTTAATTTCAAAGATATACTTAAAATATTAAATAATTCTTTATCTTCTTTTATTTCTTTTTCAAAAAATTTTAAATTGTTTAAAAATTCAGAGGCAATATAAGCTAAACAATAGTCACCGATTTTTCTGTCAAAATAATCCTTAATAGCTAATTTAAAAGATATTTTAATTGGGTTTTTATTCTCTTTGCTTAAACCAATTTTTAAAAATTTATAAAAATCTTTGGCATAAATATAATCATAATCATCAATAAAAAAACAATAGAATAGGTTTATTATTTCAACAATCCATTGCGACTCTAGTGTTGTTTGGTCGTCTAATTCAGCTACGGCAGAAATATAGTTAGAAACTCCTTTAAAACCACTTTTTTCTAAATCTTTATAAATTTCAATTTCATCAAGTTTATCAAAAGTTTCCTTAAAAACTAAACAACTGATCCTATTTTCAATATAGTCAATGGTTGTTTTTTTAGCTATCTCAAAATATTTATTGGTCATCATATATTTAGTATAAAGGATAATTAGAATAGATAATACACTTCTCACCTTCCCCCTTTCCTCCT
>CAZWUG010000040.1:1883-7477 GCA_964637525.1 uncultured Gammaproteobacteria bacterium
AAGGGTGTGAAATTATAATTAATAATTAAGACTTCCGCCCTCTTTGAGAGAGCATATCCCAATTTATCAAGACAGGAGAGTTTAATTCTTCCCCCTTTCCTCCTTTTTCTGTTACAATACACCCATGACAGCAGTACCTAAACATTGGCCTTCCAGCCGCCGACAAGGTCGTCGTCGTGCTGCCGATAAAGGTCCAAAACTAATTAAACCCATCGTTTGTAAAAATTGCGGCCAACCCAAAATGGCCGGTTTTCAGTGCCCCAACTGTAAACAGTGAAAAATAAATACGATCCACGTCATTTAAAACGCATTGCCAATTTCCAAGCCCTATTTGCTTGGAGCTGTGGCAATGTAGCCCCTAAAACCGAAGACACTCCCGAAATTATCAAAGTTATCCCCGAAATTGATCAGATTATCAGTCAAAATGCTCCCAAATGGCCGATTGACAAAATTAATCGGGTTGATTTAAATATTCTTCGATATGCCCTTTGGGAACTTTTTTATTTAAAAAAGAACCCTCAAAAAGTTATCATCGATGAAGTTATTGAAATCGCCAAAGAATTCGGCACTGACACCAGCTCCAGTTTTATTAATGGAGTTATCGGCAGTGCTCTTAAAAAAAATGAATCAACAACTTAACCAATTACAAAAAATAATACAATATCAATTTCAAAACGTTTCTCTTCTTGACCAAGCATTAGTCCATCGTTCATCGCTAAATGAACAAAAACAATTTAAAGAATCTAACGAAAGATATGAATTCTTGGGTGATGCTGTTTTGGAATTATGGATCTCTGATCGAATTTTTGCCAAATTTTCAAAATTTGATGAAGGTAAACTTACCAACCTCCGAGCTTTAGTTGTTTGTACCCAAAATTTAGCCAAAGTCACTTCAGGTTCTAAATTAGGTGATTTTATTTATCTTTCACATGGGGAAGAAAACCATGGCGGCAGAACCAATCAGTCAATTCTAGCTGATACCTTCGAAGCCGTCTTAGGCTCAATTTACCTTGATGGTGGACTAACTCCTGCATTTAAATTTCTTGATTTATTTCTTACTGAGAGTATCAAAAGGCTATCTTCCAAAGAAATCTATAAAGATCCAAAAAGTATTTTCCAGGAGATCGCCCAAGCCAAAGAGGGGATTACCCCAAACTATAAAACCATCTCCGAATCCGGCCCGGACCATCAAAAAACTTTTGAAGTTGGAGTTTATCTAAATGACAAACTTATTGCCAAAGGGTCCGGTAACTCCAAACAAAAAGCCGAAGAGTCTGCCTCAATCAATGCCGCTAAATTATTTAAAAAATAACTTCTTTTACTTTTCACTCTCAACTTTCAAACTTTATACTTTCGACTTCATACTTTCAACTTTCAAACTTTCGACTAATAGGGTATAATCCAATACATTATGATCAAAATTAAACTTTTACCTCGTGGTAAAAAACATCAAATTACTTATCGTATCGTCGTTGCCCAAGATCGCAGCAAATCAGACGGTAAATTTATCGCTGATTTAGGTTTTTACACTCCTCAAACTAAAACCCTCGAAATTAATCAACAGGCTATGACTGATTGGCAAAAAAAAGGCGCCCAAGTGACTGAAGGTGTCGACAAACTGTTAAACCCCAAAAAATATCCTAAAAAAATCAAAAACGTTAAAAAAGTAAAGGAAACTAAGGCTGAAGAAACTAAGACTGAAGAAACAAAAACAGAGGAAGTAAAAGCTGAAGCTCCAGCTGAAACAACCACTGAAGATCCAAAAACCGAATAATTTTTAAATATTAATTTATTTTTTTTATTTTAGAAATTAGACATTAGAAATTAGAAATTTTACTTTATGAAAACCATCAAAGAAACATTGGAATACATTCTTAATGCTATCACTCAAAAAGAAGATAACCTCACTATTGAAGAACATCAAGAAGGGGAAATGAATATTTTAGAAATCATTGCTCCAAAAGAAATACTTGGAAAAATTATTGGCAAAGAAGGTAAAATAATCAAATCAATCAGAACAATTTTAAATTTATCCTTCCCTCAGGAAAAATTCATCGTTAAAATTAGGGAGTAAAAGGGTTGTTTCGACTGTAATCCACATAAGTTTTCCCTTGAGAACTTTGATCTATCAAACTTTTTGTTAAACTATCATCTTTATTAAATTGACTTATCTTAGATAATAAATCATTTTCTTCTTGAGTTGGGATTAAATCATTTAATGTCAGATTTCCCGAAATTAAATTTTGATTATCGGGCATATAATATGATGAAATTATCAAAGTAATCTCTGAAATTCCCTGCCTATTTAAAATTCCAATTTTATCAACAAACATAATAGGCAGACTATTTTCTATCGAAACCAATAAATCAATCACCTTATCTTCCGGACCTTCCAAAATCATATTGATCGGCAGCTTAGTGGCTATGTTTTCATTCGAAACTTTCAAAGAGTCAAGACCATCTTTAAGATCAACTGGATTAATCAAAAACGAATTTACTTTAAAACCAAAATCTTCTGAGATATTTCTAATCACCCCAACTAATAGGTAAGAATTTTTTTCTTGTAAAACAGCACTTGACAAATATTCTTCATTTTTCACCAATTCATCTTGGTCTACTGACGACAAGTATGCTCTTTTACTCTCTGTTACTTTTATTTCCGACTTCACTTTAGAAACTTCATTCATCAGAGAGGTTATCGAATCGACTCTGGGAATCACTACTAAACTTAAACTCACCAAAAAAACTAAAATAACCGCCAACGGAAATAAAAATAATTTAATTAAACTACTATTAATGCCAAAAATCCTTTCCGGCATTTTAAAAAAACCATTATTCATTTTAAACTTACCTCCAAAATAAATTTCCAACCTTCATTTGAATCAACAGAAACATCTTTTATCTCAACTTGACTAACACCTTCAACCAATCCTGAATTTATATCATCAACAATTTCTTCCAGATCACTTAAAACTTCACCCTTCTGGATAGATCCATCCACTTGAAATTTTTTTATCTCAACTATTCCTAAATTTTTTATCACGATATCCGTCGGGAAAAGACCCCTAACCAATCTCATTGATTCACCATATTCAAATCGATCCGATAAAACTTTTGCCACTACCTTTGCTTGATATTTCACTTTTTGATTTAATGCCATATTTTCCACTAATGATTGATATTGTCCTAAAACCTTTTGATAATCATTATTAAATTTCTTTAAGCTCAAATTTGAAATAAATTCAAACAAAAAAACTCCCACCAACAACAACACCCATAACCCACTAAATATCCATAAAAAATTATTGATTATCCCTTTAATGTGAATCTTTTCTGCTTGAAATTTCGCCTGTGATGGTAAAAGATTTAAATCACTCATATTATAACCCTCTTAATGATAAACCAACCGCTAAACTAAATCGACACCCTTCAGTATTTAGATTAAATTGAGAATTAATTTTTGATACATCAATATTTACAAACGGTTGAGCTACCTGCACCTCTATCCCTAACATTTTTGTTAATTCTTCCGCCACTCCAGGTACATTAGCCCCACCGCCACTCAAAACCAATAATTCCACTTGTTTCCCTCCGGAATCCTCAGTAAACAAAGCCATTGCCTTTCTGACTTCATCACTAATACTACTAAATACCGGTAACACTACAGCTCTTATCTTTCCTTCCAACTCATCTTCTTTAATTCCATAGGCTTTTTTATACTCTTCGGCCGAAGGCATGTCCAACCCCAAACCCAAAGAAATTGATCGGGTTAAAGATTCTCCACCAATGGGCAAAGACCGCGCAAAATAAACATTACCTTTATTAAAACTAAAAATATCTGAAAACTTTTCTCCAATATCCAACACCATTATTCTTTCCACGGTGTTAACACTATTTTTAATCACCCTTCTTAACGCCACAGAAGGGGACTCCAACGCCACCAATTCCATTCCTAATAGTTTAAACAATTTAACTTGTTCGTTAATTAATTCATTTCTGGCGGCAATAACAAAAATAGTTAATCTTCCGGACTCATCTTTTTCAATTATTTCATAATCTATTGAAACTTCATCCAAAGGATAGGGGACAAATGTCTCTGCTTCAAATCTTAAGGCATCCATAATCTCAGAATCTTTTAATGGTGGCAACCTCACTAACCGGCTAATAACTTCATTCTCCGGCAAATCCACCACCGCCTTCTTTTCTTTTATTTTTAAATCCGATAAAAGTGATTTTATGGCAGTGGACAAAGAAGTAATATATTTTTGCCTATTTTTTTCTGCCGACTCCACTCTTGGGGTAGTAGTCTCTCCTATAGCATTCAAAATAAATTTACCCGCAGCATCGCTTCCTATAGAAACAACCTTGATACTATTTTGACCAATATCTATTCCTAAAACATCACTCATACATCCAGTATAACAGCTAATTACTATCCGCTACTAGCCACTAACTATAGACTAATTAGTCACATCACCACCGGAGGTTACCGCTTCCAAAAGGAAGCTGGGAACCACATATCTATTTAACACGGTAACGGTATTGTTAACTCCCTGAACCAGTCCGGTGGAACTGATTTCTTCTCCCTGAACCGGAAATTGTTGTGAACCGGTGAGTTTAATTTTATGACTGGAACCAATGGGCATGACACTTAACAACAAAGAATTCCCGTCGGTTAAACCGAAATTTGAAATACAGCCGGTTGAAGTGGTTAATTTGGAACTTTTAACTCCATAATTGGCTCCATTTTTGTAAAAATAATTTATCTTGAAAGTGGCATTTTCACCGTTGACAGTACAAATGTTTAAACCATCAGTCCGGAGACTGTAATAATTATCTGACAGGGAACCGTCACTGTTATGTCCCACTAACCAGAAATAATCAATTTCCCCATCCAGGACGACATTATTAAAAGACAATGATTCTGAATCACCGACTGTTTTTACTGCCAGATTAGCCGATCCCTGATCTTGGCCGCCATCATAATTAGTGCTGCCGGTACCTAAGTAATATTCAATCCCTGATTCGGCGGCATCAAAAGCCTGTTTTAATAATTCCTGATCGGTATCTATTTTGGTTTCTACTGTAGCCTGGCGGGAAGATGATAAGCCTAAAGTTAAAACCAAGGCTGAGGCCAACAAGACCATTAATACCACTTGGCCTGACTGTTTTTTAGTATTTCTTATTTTATTTTCTTTCATTTTTCTACTTACTATTAGCTAATTACTAATTGGCTAATTAATTTTCCACTGATCAAATACTTTAGATAATTCATTGGGAATCATAAATAATAATTTGGGATTGTATTTTACTTCGACTGAGGGAGAAGTATTATTTAAATTGGCGGGTAACAGACTGCGGCTAAATTCAACTCCGTTGACTCCATGAACCATACCGTTAACTACTAATTTGGCTACTGAAGCGGTGGTTTCAGTATCAGCTTCAGCTGCCACCACTTTATTGGCCACTAAAACACCGTTAACCTGGGTAACTGTAGGATCAATGGTGATAGTGCCTTTGGCGACTATCATAACAAAATTAGCCGTATCTAAATTCTCGGTTATTTGTAAATCACCATCGACAAAAATGACTCC
>CAZWUG010000041.1:0-7305 GCA_964637525.1 uncultured Gammaproteobacteria bacterium
AAACTTTCTTTTTCAGTTAAATTTGGCAAAATTCCCGACATGGCTCTAGCCAACATGGTTTTTCCGCTTCCGGGCGGCCCCATCATAAACACATTATGTCCACCAGCTGCCGCAATCTCCAATGCTCGTTTAGCCTGTTCTTGTCCTAAGATTTCAGCAAAATCAAATTCTGGTATAACATCACTCAATATATATTCAGTGTCTACTTTATTTAATGGTTTAATTATTTTTTCTCCACTCAAATGACGAATTAATTCTCTTAAACTATCTACTGGATATACTTCCACTCCACTAACCACACTTGCCTCATTTGCACTCATTCGTGGCACAAAAATTCTTTTAATTCCTTTTTCTTTGGCCAACAATGCCAACAGAAAAACTCCTCTTGTATGACGTAAACCTCCGTCTAAAGATAACTCTCCATAAAAATAAGCCTTTTCTTTGGGTAAAACTAACTCTCCAATTGACGCCAAGATTCCTACTGAAATTGGCAAGTCGTAACATGACCCATCTTTTGGCAAATCCGCCGGTGCTAAATTTATCGTTACTTTTGCATTTGGAAATTCAATATTTGAATTAATTATGGCAGTTTTAACTCTTTCTTTGGCTTCTTCGACCGCTTTACTTGCTAAACCAACAATTCCGAATCCCGGAAAACCTTTTTCTGCCACATTCACTTCAACTTCTATTTGAATTCCTTGTAATCCTATACTGGATATCGACAAAACTTTCTGGAGCATTAATAAAATTTATCATAAATTTACTTCAAAATAATACCCAAACAAAACCCAAAACCGTGATAAAATATTATCTATGCCGTTTAGTCTTCAATCCGAATACCAACCCTCAGGTGATCAACCTCAGGCAATTGCCCAACTTTCGGGAAATATTATTTCTGATGTCAAACATCAAACTTTGCTGGGTGTTACTGGATCAGGAAAAACTTTTACTATCGCTAATGTCATTCAAAACACTCAACTTCCCACCCTGGTTATTTCGCACAACAAAACTTTAGCCGGCCAACTTTATCAGGAATTCAAGCAATTGTTTCCCAATAATAAAGTTTCTTATTTTGTTTCTTACTACGACTATTATCAGCCAGAAGCTTACATACCTGCCTCCGATACTTACATTGCCAAAGAAGTTGACATTAATGATCGTATTGACCGACTTCGTTTAGAGGCCTCATCCAATCTTTTATCGGGAAACGACAATATTGTCGTAGCTTCAGTCAGTTGTATCTATAATATTGGTGACCCAATCGAATTCGAAAACATGGCCTTTTCTTTACAAGTCGGACAACTTTATCCTCGGCGTCAACTGTTAGAAAGTTTTATCTCTCTCTTTTATACTCGTTCAGAAATGGAATTTAAACGTTCCAGTTTTCGGGTTAGGGGAGCTACCTTAGAAATTTGGCCCTCATATACCGATTCTTTTTTATCTCTCGAATTTCAAGACGATACTTTAATCAAAATCACCCAGCGTCATCCATTAACTAGTAAAGAAGTAATTTTAGAAAAATTTAAACTTTTTCCTGCCAAACAATATGTTAGCGGACATCAAAACTTAGATGAAATTTTCAAAAATATCCGTTCTGATTGTGCTAAACAAGTCGAATTATTTAATTCTCAAAATAAAATTCTTGAAGCTCACCGGATTCAGCAACGGGTTGAGTATGACTTAGAAATGCTTCAGGAAACCGGTTATATCAATGGTATTGAAAATTACTCTATTTATTTTGATAAAAATCGTGCACCTGGCGATCCTCCATATACCTTAGTCGATTATTTCCGTCATCTATGGGGCAATAATTTTTTGACCGTTATTGACGAATCCCATGTTACCGTTCCCCAAATCGGTGGTATGTATGCTGGTGATGTGGCTCGTAAAAATAATTTAATTGATTTCGGTTTTCGTCTTCCCTCAGCTCTAGACAATCGTCCTCTCAAGTTTGAAGAATTTGAAAAACGTATTGCCAAAGTTATTTATGTTTCCGCTACTCCCTCTCAATACGAATTAAAAAAATCTAGTGATCCAAAAAACCAGTTAACTAGTAATCCAACTATTGTTGAGCAAATTATTCGCCCGACTGGTTTAGTTGATCCGGAAATTAGTATCCGTTCTACCAAAAATCAAATTCCTAATTTAGTCGAAGAAATTAAAGCCAGAATTGAAAATAAGGAACGTGTTTTGGTGGTTACTCTTACCAAACGTATGGCTGAAGATTTAGCTGCTTATTTATCTGATCCAAATAAAACTGGTCAAAATTTTAAAGTTGCTTATCTTCATTCCGACATTATTACTTTAGAAAGATCAAAAATTTTAGACAACTTACGATCTGGTAACTACGATGTTTTGGTTGGTATTAATTTATTGCGTGAAGGTTTAGATTTACCCGAAGTTAGTTTAGTTGCTGTTCTTGATGCCGATCAACAAGGATTTTTACGTTCTCAATCTTCTTTAATTCAAATCATGGGTCGAGCCTCCCGTCATCTTTTCGGTCAAGTTATTCTGTATGCTGATTCAGTTTCTCAGGCTATGGATGGTGCTATTCGTGAAGTTAATCGCCGACGCCTTATTCAGGTTAAATACAATCAAGACCATCACATTACTCCTGCATCAGTGATAAAATCAATCCGACCTCAATTATTTGAAGACCTTAAAAAAGAAGAAAAAACCAATTGGACCAAGATTGATACCTCTTCACTGACTCCACCGCAACGGCAAAAACAAATTAAAGAACTCAAAAAACAAATGAGAAATTTAGCCTTTAATCTCGATTTTGAGGAAGCCATTCGCATCCGCGACCAAATTAAAAAAATCGAAAATTATTAACTACTTACTTTTTACTACTCACTAATTAACTAAATCATGTTAGACAAAATCATCGTCAAAGGTGCCCGGGAGAATAATTTAAAAAATGTTTCTTTTGAGTTTCCTAAAAATAAAATGGTCGTTTTTACCGGAGTTTCTGGTTCGGGTAAATCTTCTATGGCTTTCGATACTCTTTTTGCCGAAGGTCAGCGTCGCTATGTCGAAAGTTTGTCCAGTTATGCCCGTCAATTTTTGGGCAATATGAAACGTCCCGAAGTTGATCTTATCGACGGTCTATCTCCATCCATTGCTATCAATCAAAAGGCTATTTCTCACAATCCTCGTTCTACAGTTGGTACTGTTACCGAAATTTATGATTATCTTCGTCTTTTATTTGCCCGAATTGGCCATCCTCATTGTCCTTACTGTGGACGTGAAGTTGCTCCTCAAACCAGCCGTCAAATTGTCACTCAAATTTTAAATACCGCCTCATCTCAGGTTTCCGGATTAAATCTTTATCGATTTTTAGTTTTATCTCCTATCGTTCGTGACAAAAAAGGTGATTTCAAAGGTCTTATTGAAAATCTCAAAAAACAAGGTTACAAATGGATTCGCATCGACAATCAAATTATCGATTTATACTCCGATTTTGGCATTGCCAAAACCAATAAACATAATATTGATGTTGTTGTCGATCGGGTATCTCTGACTAAAGATAATCTCAAAGAAACTAAACCCACCTCCGATCGTTTAATTGATGATGTTGAACAAGCCATGAAATTAGCCAATGGTTTAGTTGTTGTGGCCCAAATTTTTGATACTGGTTTTGATTTTCCCACTAATCCAAAAGACTTTTCTGACACTTTATTTTCCGAAAATTTTGCTTGTCCAAATTGTAATATTTCCCTCCCCGAAATTGAACCTCGACTTTTTTCTTTCAATTCTCCCCAAGGTGCCTGTCCCGAATGTAAAGGTCTTGGCTCTAAATTTCAAGTTGATCGTTCCAAGTTTCCCGAATGGCGAGCCAAAATGATGGAAAGTCGCTATTCATCGGTAAGTTCAGATGCCATTCGCGATGAACTAGAAAAATTTATGATTAAAACCGATTGTCTTTCTTGTCATGGTGCTCGTCTCAATCAGGATGCTCTTTCTATCCATATTTTAAGTCAAAATATTTATCAAATTACCCAACTACCAATTGAAAAATTAAACAGTTGGTTAAATAGTCTCAATTCGGTTTTAACCAGTGATAAAGAAAAAGAAATTGTTACTCCTATCAAAAAAGAATTAGCCGCCAGAATCGAATTTTTGTTGGCAGTTGGTCTTGACTATCTTAGTCTTGATCGTGAAGCTGGTACCTTATCTAGCGGCGAATCTCAACGCATTCGTTTGGCCAGCCAAATCGGTACTGGTTTAACTGGTGTTCTTTATATTCTCGATGAGCCCACCATCGGTCTTCATTCTCGTGACAACGATCGTCTTATCGGTACTCTTCAAAAATTAAAAAACTTGGGAAATAGTCTTATTGTGGTTGAACATGATGAAGATGTTATTAAAAATGCCGATTGGATTGTTGATTTTGGCACTTACGCTGGAAAAAGTGGCGGCGAAATTGTTGCCCAAGGCACTTTAGACGATATTAAAAATAATAATAAATCTCTGACAGGCAAGTATCTTTCCGGCAAATTAAAAATTGATAATAATAAAAACCAATCATCTACCATCTACGATCTAAAATCTACCATCTCAATCAGGGGTTGTCGTCAATGGAATTTAAAAAATGTTGATGTTGACTTTCCTCTCAATAAATTAGTTTGTGTTACTGGTGTTTCTGGGTCCGGTAAATCAACTTTAGTCCACGATACTCTTTATGGTGGTGTTCGTAAAGCTACTCTTGGTAATTACTACGGAACTATTGGAGAATTTGACAAAATTACTGGTACTGAATATGTCGCCGATGTTTTAATAGTCGACCAGTCTCCCATTGGTCGAACTCCTCGCAGTAACCCAGCTACTTACACTAAAATTTTTGATGATATCCGCACTTTAATGGCTCAAACCACCGAAGCTCAAATTCGTGGTTTTAATCCTAATCATTTTTCTTTCAATGTTAAAAACGGTCGTTGTCCGGTTTGTGAAGGTCAAGGTCAAATCAAAATCGAAATGCAATTTATGCCCGATCTTTATGTTACTTGTGACGAATGTCACGGTTCACGGTTTAAAGAAGAAACCTTGGAAGTTGAATATAAAGGTAAAAATATCGCTGATATTTTAAAAATGACTGTCGATGAGGCTCTGGAATTTTTCAAAAACATGCCTAAACTTAAACGAAAATTAACTACTATTCAAGAAGTTGGTTTAGGTTATTTGGAATTAGGCCAACCGTCAAATACATTATCAGGAGGGGAGTCACAGCGGCTTAAAATTAGCCGTGAATTAGTCAAAGTAATTGAAGGTAAAATGCTTTACATTCTTGATGAACCTACTACTGGTCTTCATTTTTATGATGTTGACAAATTAATCAAAGTTTTGCGCCAATTAGTTGATAAAGGCAATACTGTCGTCGTTATTGAACACAATTTAGATATGATTAAAAATGCCGATTGGATTATTGATATGGGTCCGGAAGGTGGTGAGAAAGGGGGAGAATTGGTTGTCGCTGGCACTATAAAAGATGTCATAAATTGTCCTCGCAGTTACACTGGCCAATACCTAAAAAGGAATTTACAATTTTAAATTTAAAATTTTTATTCAATTTTTTAAATATTTTAATTTTGAAATTTAAATTTGATTAAAAATCAAAAATTGTAAATTAAAAATTATCTCGGCATTTTTCTCTTACTTCTACTATTGTCCTCCAATCTGTTTCCCATTTCTCAATTGGGCAATAATCTTTAAATTGATTTAACCAGCCCACATACAAATCTTTAGTTTCATAAATCAAAGCAACCTTCCCATCATTATCCATTCTCATTTTTTCATAAAATTTATTTTGATTTCTGACATATTCCGGTACTTCACTTAAACTATATGACACTTTTGTTGGCATATATTTATATTTTTTAATTCCGTACCACCAATATAAATATTGATTTGGATAATCATAAACCTCTGGTACATAAGTGTAAGCTTGAAATCCTTTACCGTCCATTTTTTCATAAACCCAATCAATATTTTTAATTAAATTAGCCAAATTTTTTGGGTCATCACTTTTACCCCTGGTTAAAACATAACTATTTGTTTGATCTAATATTGTTAAATAAAAACTTCTTAAGCAAAATAAAACCAAAAATAAATAAAATACTTTTTTAAACTTTGTCACACTTCCGATTGCCAAGGCAATCATCAAACAATACCAGACTCTTATTCCTTCCAAATACCACTGTTTCAATTCATGATGATAAATTACTGTGTAATAGCTAACCGCAAATACTAAAAATCCTATCAAATAACTACCTACCTTTCGATATTTTTTATTTTTAATAATAATTATTAAAGCTATCAGTAATACAATTAATCCTCCCCAAAAAGGCAGCATAAACTGTCCTTCAAAAAAATTACCTATTGTTTTTATATGAGTCCATAACACCTCGGTCAAGGGTATTTTTTCTCCCAAAATTTTATTCTCCCCGGTTAAAGTGCCAAAAAATAATTTAGACATTATAAATTTATTTTTAATTTCAAAAGCTATTTGAGGCATAAACCAGGGAATTAATCCGCATAAATAGACTTTTATATTTTTCCATTTTCGTCCCAGTAAAACAGTTAATGTCCCAAAGGCGACACACATACTTCCAAATGCCGCTTCAAATTGAATTACGAATCCGGACATAACTCCAAAAATTAATGCCGATTTTTTGTCCTTTTTTTCTAAAAAATTTATTAACGCCAAAAAATAAAAAACTATAAAATTAACCACCATATTAGCGTTCCAAAAATATCTGGTTACGCCAAAAAGCTGAGGTGCCATCAAAAAGAAAATTGATGCAAAAAACCCGACAGTAATGTCTTTCTTATAAAAAAACCGGTAAATTATAAATGCTGTGGCTAAAAAGAAAATTAAATTCTCATAAACTAATGCCTGAGGATTACCTTGACCTATCCAATAAGCCGGTAAATTTAATAAATAGTAATATGGCCCTAAATTCAGTCCGGTGATAGAAGTTGTTGGACCGGATACTTGAAAATCTTTAAATCCTCCTAAAACTCTTATATCCAACATGTCTCTGGCCTGATCATAAGTAAAGGCCGTGTTGTAGTTTTTTATCTGAAAAAATCGAATCAATCCGGAAATCGACAAAATAATTCCAAAAATCATTGTTAATATTTTTTCCTTTCCTTTCATAGTTTCATTATATAATACCTATGTGGTTGATTTCAGTCATATTCCAAATTCACCCGGTGTCTACATATATAAAAATTCATCTGGAAAAATAATTTATATTGGCAAAGCCGTTAATCTCAAAAAACGGGTTTCTCAGTATTTTCAGT
>CAZWUG010000042.1:0-7038 GCA_964637525.1 uncultured Gammaproteobacteria bacterium
TTTTGTCTGTAGGAAATTTTATCAGTTTTTTTCATAAAATCCACTCCTATTTTTTAGCAACTATTTTGCAGACAACTGGTAACTTAGCAGCGGCTAATCTAAGAGCTTCGTGTGAGTCCCCTTGATTAATCCCAGAAATTTCAAATATAACGCGTCCGGGCTTGATGACAGCAACGTAACCTTTGACATCACCTTTACCGGCACCCATAGTACCAGTTCCCTTTTCAGTTATAGGTTTATCGGGAAAAATTCTAATCCACATACGACCATTCCTTTTGGTAGCATGGCTAATAGCTCTACGAGCGGCTTCAAGCTGATTGGCAGTGATCCAACCACATTCAAGTGACTTAAGCCCATATTCACCAAAAGATACTAGATTACCTTTTGAATTTCCTCGCATTTTACCGCGAAATTGTTTTCTGTATTTGGTACGACTTGGTTGTAACATAGTTTGTTAGATCGTAGATGATAGATCGTAGAAAAAATAAAACATTAAATTAAATTAAACATAAATAAACTTTAACGCCGATGTATCCGGATCTGGTGAGAGATGGACATTCATGATAATCAATTTTTGATCGAATAGTGCTAAGTGGAATTTTACCTTCGGAAAATTTTTCTCGACGGCCGATTTCAGCTCCATTAATCCGTCCAGAAAGAACTACTTTTATACCTTTAGCTCCGGATGACATAGCCTTTTCCATAGAAGATAAAACTACTCGACGATAAGGCATTCTTTTGGTAAGTTGATAGGCAATTTTTTCGGCAATTAATTTAGCTGAAAGATCAGGGTGCTTAAACTCTTCAACTTGGATTTCTACAGATTGCTTACCACTTTCTTTGGTAAGTAGTTTTTGAATATCTTTTTTAAGATTTTCAAGATCTTTACCACCACGGCCAATAACTAATCCTGGACGGGAAACAACAATAGTAATCTTAATTTTCTTTACGGAACGTTCAATTTTAATATTTACGATACCTGAGGAGTAAATCTTTTTTTGAAGAAAATCGCGAATATTTTTATCCTCTAATAATAAAACAGGATATTTTTTACTATTGGCAAACCAACTAGATTGCCATTCAGGGCTATTTTTAGTAGCCTCAAGTCTGAAACCGATCGGATTAACTTTTTGACCCATATTATTTTTGAACTCCTTTAACAATTATGACAAGGCGGCTGTGGCGCTTTTGGATTAGACCGCGAGCAAAACGAGAACCGTGAGACTTGTCCATACGTTTAATTTTTAAAGCTTCGTCGGCTTTGATGGTATCAAATTTCAACGAATTTGTATCTAGATTAAAATTATTTTTAGCGTCAGCGATAACGTTGGTTAAAGCTTTAACTAAGATTCTTCCAGCTTTAGTATTAATGAATTTGACTCGATTAAGAGCTTCAACTGGAGAAAGTTTTCTGACTTCGTTAACTAATAGTCTAAGCTTACGAGGAGAGAGTTGAATATTTTTATTAAGATATTTAACTGTTTTGGCAGTGTTAGTGATAACGACTGGTTGTTTCGTAACTTTTGGAGCGACCACTTTTTTAGGAGCTGCCTTTTTGACAACTTCTTTTTTAACAATTTTAGCTTTGATAGTTTTTTTGGTAGTTTCTGCCATAAGATTTTACGTTTTCTCAATAACTCTTTTAACTACACGACCGTGACCCTTGAAAGTGCGGCTGGGAGCAAATTCTCCAAGCTTGTGACCGACCATATCTTCAGTGATATAGACATTGATAAATTTTTTACCATTGTGAACATCAAAATTTCGGCCAACAAATTGAGGGGCAATACTGCTATGACGAGCATAAGTTTTTATAACTTGACTGCCACTTTTGGCTAATTTATCAAGGATGTTTTGATCGATAAATGGACCTTTTTTTGAGCTTCTAGACATAGTTCAGTTATAAAGTTTATAAAATTAAAAGTTATAAAAATCAAAATTTTTGTTTCGCTTTATTTTTTAGAAAATATTTTTGATTTGTTCTCTTGAAATAAAGTTTGTAAAATAACTCTTTACTTTTTTCTCCTTTGAACGATTAATTTATTGGAAGATTTTTTGAGTTTTCGGGTTCTTCGGAAGGCTGGCTTACCCCATTTAGTTTTTGGATGCATACCAATAGAGCTGCGTCCTTCACCACCTCCATGTGGGTGTGAATGGGGGTTTTGAGCCACACCCCGAACAACGGGACGAATACCGCGATGTCGAGATTCACCGGCTTTGGTCAACTTTTGATTTGAATGGTCAGCATTAGAAACTTGACCGATGGTGGCACGGCATTCGGAATTAAAGATTCTGATTTCCCCGGACGGAAGTTTAATAATAGCTTTATTACCATCGATACTTTGAACATATGCGGCAGAACCGGCACTTTTTACTAATTGGGCCGGTTTATTGATATTGAAATTGATAGCATGAATAGGAACCCCAACCGGAATGTTTTTAAGAGGCAGACAATTACCATCTTTAATTGGAGTATTATTATCAGAAACGATAACATCGCCAACTTTTAACTCAGTAGTAGATAAGATATAAGATTTAGCTCCATTTTCGTAGGTAATTAAGGCTAAATCAGCTGTACGGTTTGGGTCATATTCAATGGTAATAACTTTGGCCTTAATACCAAGACGATTACGATTCCATTCAATTTTACGAAGGAATCGTTTGTGTTCACCACCGCGATGGCGACTGGATATATGGCCTTGGGAATCGCGTCCACTGGTTTTCTTTTTGATAGTTAATAATGATTTGATCGGCATAATTATTTGGTATTAAGTTTCAACAATTCAATTTTGGTTCCTTTTGGAACAGTGATAAGAGCTTTTTTGCGATTAGATTTTTTAATTGGTTTTCTGGTTCTGCCGCTGGTTTTAGTCTTTCCCTTTAAGGTAATAGTATTAATTAAGAGAGGATTAATGCCAAAAACTGATTTAAAAGAAGCCTTAATTTGATTTTTGGTGGCGTTGGTTGGAACCCAAAAACCATATTTATCCTGGGTTTGTTGAGAAGCCAAAGCTTTTTCGGTAATGATTGGTTTTAAAATAATAAGTTGTTGCATATTTATTTTAATTGAGCGATGGCTTGATTACTAAAAATTAGATAATTTTGTTTTGAAATATCGTAAACATTTAAAGATTCCAAAGAAAGAAGAGTGATATCTTTCAAATTTGAAAATGATCTTTTAATGGGAACGATGGTTTTATCAGTAATAATCCCAATTTTACGACTTTTTGATAATACTTCATCATTGGCCTTAAGTCCAGTGATTAATTTAACCCCGGATTTAGTTTTTGGTTCCATTTTGGCAAAATCGTCGACAATTAAGATTTTTTTGTCTTTGGCAAATTTTGTAAATAAAGCAAAGAGAGCTTTTTTCTTCATGGCTTTACTGATTTTTAGAGTGTAATTTTGATTACCGTCCGGACCAAGAGCAACACCACCGCCTTTAAAAATTGGTGCGGTTCGATTACCATGACGAGCATTACCAGTACCTTTTTGAGCCCAAACTTTCTTACGAGTTCCGGCTACTTCAGATCTGGTTTTAGTTTTAGCATAAGATGATCTCTTATTAGCTAAAGCAACACGAATGACTTGGGAAATTAGATTATCGGAAAATTCGGCAGCAAAAAATTCTTTTGGAAGGGTTATTTCTCCAACTTTTTCTGCTTTTAGATTATAAATTTGAGTTTTCATATTAAACCAGTTTTTTTAATATAACCCAAGAGTTAATACTTCCAGGGATTGAACCTTTAATTAAAATCTCTTGTGATTCAGGGTTAATGGAAAAAATTTCTAATCCAGAAACAGAAACAGTTTCAACACCTAAATGTCCCGGCATTTTTTTACCTTTAACGACTTTACCTGGGGTTTGAGCACCAATTGATCCGGGGTGGCGGACATAATTAGAAGCACCTAATAAGGGTTGTTTTTTGAAACCATGGCGTTTGACAACGCCAGCAAAACCACGACCTTTGGAAATACCAGTAGCATCGATTTTTTCTCCAGCGGCAAAAACTGATTCAATGGTAACATCGGAGCCAACTTCAACAACTTGGTCTGAGGTTAGTTTAAATTCTTTAAAATGTTGTGGGGTAATATTTAAGTTACTTTTGGCCATTTTATCAGCAGTGGCTTTGTCCAACCTTTTTTTGGTGCCATAGGCTACTTGAACAGACTCATAACCATCTTTATCTTTATTTTTGATTTGAGTTATTTTGAGAGGTTTGGCAAAACATTTAGTAACTGCAACTCTCTTGCCGTCTGTAGTATAGACACTGGTCATTTGACCTTTTTTAACTAAAAATCCTGAAATCATAGTTACATTTTTACTTCGACTTCTACTCCAGAAGGTAAATCCAAGTGTTGAAGACTATCAACAGTACGAAGACTAGTGTTGGAAATATCGATAAGACGTTTATGAGTTCGAATTTCGAAATGCTCACGAGCGTTTTTATCGGTATGAGGACTAGTTAAAACAGTAATGGTTTTTTTCTCGGTAGGCAGAGGAATTGGTCCTTCTACTTTGGCACCGGCGGTAACCGCAGCCTGAACAATTTTAATAGCTGCTTCATCGATAATACGATGGTCAAACGATTTCAATCTGATGCGGATGCGGTTACCTTTTGGCATAAAATTTTTAATTTAAATTTTTTAATTTCTACTTAATTTTTAATGTTTTAATTTCAAAATTTTTAAATTTAGATTTGATTAAAAATTAAGAATTGAAAATTTAAAATTACTTAATAATCTTGGTAATAGCACCGGCTCCGACAGTCAAACCACCTTCGCGGATAGCGAATCTTTGACCTTCTTGCATAGCAACCGGTTTAATTAACTTAACAGTAACAGTGGCATTATCACCCGGCATAATCATTTCAGCACCTTCGGCCAAAGCAATATCACCAGTTACATCGGTAGTACCCATAAAGACTTGAGGTCGGTAACCAGAGAAAATTGGGGTATGACGACCACCTTCTTCTTTTTTGAGTAACATAACTTGGGCTTCGAATTCGGTGTGAGGAGTAATTGAACCTGGTTTAGCCAAGACTTGTCCCCTTTCAATATCGTCTTTTTCAACTCCGCGGAGTAATAAACCGACGTTATCACCAGCTTGACCTTGATCAAGTTGTTTATGGAACATTTCAACTCCAGTGACAACAGCTTTACGAGTGTCACGAAGACCGACGATTTCAACCTCATCGTTGATTTTAACGATACCTCGATTGATTCTACCGGTAGCAACCGTACCACGACCTTTAATAGAGAAGACATCTTCAACTTCCATTAAAAATGGTTTATCAAGATCCCGGACCGGTTCAGGAATATAAGTATCAAGAGATTCCATTAATTTCTTAATAGATTCGACACCATCAGTCTCACCATTGAGAGCTTTAAGAGCACTGCCGCGAATAATTGGAGTTTCGTCACCGGGGAAACCATATTTGGTTAACAAATCACGGACCTCCATTTCGACTAAGTCTAAGAATTCCGGATCTTCAACTAAATCACATTTATTTAAAAATACGACCAATTTTGGAACGTTAACTTGTTTGGCTAACAAAACGTGTTCACGAGTTTGTGGCATTGGACCGTCTGGAGCAGAGACAACTAAAATAGCACCATCCATTTGAGCAGCACCAGTGATCATGTTTTTGACGTAATCAGCGTGGCCTGGACAATCGATGTGAGCATAATGTCTCTTTTCAGTTTCGTATTCAATGTGGGAAATAGCGATAGTAACGATTTTAGAAGCGTCACGGACAGTACCTCCCTTAGCAATATCAGCGTAAGATTTTGCACTTCCTTGGATTTTTGAAATTGCAGCTGTTAAAGTGGTCTTACCATGATCGACGTGACCAATGGTACCGACGTTGACGTGTGGCTTAGTTCTTTGATAGGTATCTGCCATAGATTCTCCTTTTTATTTTTATTTATTGTCTTGTTTAAGACGAAATTTCTAATTAATAATTTTAGCTTAAAATACTTTTGAATTGTATCAGCAAGTGATTGGCTTTGCAATACTTTTGAACAAAGTAAATCCGCATAAAAATGCGGTAGAGTGATTATACCGGTTTTGGGAGAAAAATGGTAGAAGAAAATAAGAAAGATATTCTAAATAAATCGAAGTTGGGTTTTTGAGTAAATTTTGGTCGTCTTTTATTTGATTTTTTAACTAAAGAAACGAAAATTTAGACCTGAAACAAGGAAGATACTCCGATAAATCGGAGTTTGTTAAATAGAATACTACCGACTTCAACAAAAGTTTCGTCGGTATCGTGTCTTTAGATAAAAATTCATCATCTTCGATTTGAAATTTTAACTAAAGAAGCGAAAATTTAGACCTGAAACAAGGAAGATACTCCGATAAATCGGAGTTTGTTAAATAGGCAAAATTTGGCGTTATACTTCAAATTTAGACCTATTTAACAAAAAAAATACCCCCTAAAATAAGGGGTATTTGAAAGACAAAGAAATTTATTTACCGGAATTCACAGCCATAGAAAGTTTTTCCTGAATATCACGAGGGACCGGGTCATAATGGCTTGGTTCCATATAGAATGATCCGCGACCTTGAGTTAAGGAACGAATAGTAGTGGCGTAACCCTGAACAGCTTCCAAAGGAATGAAGGCATGAACAGTAGTAAAACCATGACTATCTTCGGTGCCGTTAATTTGACCGCGGCGAGAAGACAAATCTCCAATGACTGTACCTAAAAATTCTGACGGAGTGGCGACTTCGAACTTCATGATAGGTTCCAAAATTAAAGGCTTAGCAGCTTGGAAAGCGTCTTTAATAGCGTAAGATCCGGCTAACTTGAAAGCCATTTCCGAAGAGTCGACTTCGTGGTAAGTACCATCGTAAACGGTGACTTTTAAGTCAGTGCAAGGATAACCGGCAATAATACCTTTTTGAAGAGTTTCTTTGACACCTTTTTCAATAGCCGGAATAAAGTTGGCCGGAATAGCACCGCCTTTGACAGCGTTGACAAATTCATAACCTTCTCCCCTATTTTTAGGTTCAATTTTGATTTTACAGTGACC
>CAZWUG010000043.1:0-6976 GCA_964637525.1 uncultured Gammaproteobacteria bacterium
AAGAAAGTTAAAGCCAAATGGGGGATTAATATTCCGGGGGAGAAAGAAGTTTTGGTTAAGGAGGGAGAAAGAGTTTCTGAGGGCCAATTGTTGGCTAAAATAAAAGATAAAAAAATTAATTCTTTTGATTTTTCTGGTTTTTTAGGTAAAATTGGTGCCGATAAATTATTAGCTTTAAATGAAAAGTTTAAGGAGAGTTGGGTGAATACAGGAGAGATGATTTGTATGACCGGGGGAATATTTCCTAATAAGATTTGTTTTCCGATGAGTGGTAAATTTTTAGGGTTTGATGAGTTTGGAATTTTAAAAATAGAAGAGAAGGTAGAGATGGAGAAGAAAATAATTTCTCCAGTAAACAGTAAGATATCAAAAGTTGAGACTGAGAGGATAGTTTTGGAGTTTGAAGTTGAAGAATTTAAAGGTGAGGGAATGACAGGCGGAAAAGTCTGGGCTAGAGGAGAGATAAATATAATTGACGAAATAAAGAAGTTGAATTTTGATTTAAGAGGCGGTTTACTATTTACTAATAATTTATCTAAACCTTTTTTATTAAAGGCGGAAGTGGTTGGGGTTAAGGGAGTGGTAACAAGTCAAAAAAGTGAGGATGATTTAGGAGTTAGTTTACCGGTTTTATGCTTGGATGATGATGAGTGGAATAGTTTAATAAAGAAAAAAGGTGAAATTAGAAATTTCTTATTAAATCCCCGGGTAGGGAGGTTATTAGTGGTGTTAGAATAGATAATGAATTTAAAAAATATCAGGAATGTGGTTTTGGCTTTAGCTTTTTTGTCGGTGGTTTCCTTGGTGAGCTATAAGATTGGAGAAGGTCAAGGATCTTTGGTTGAGGGGAATCAGTGGGATATGTCTTTGATGTGGAAAGTAAGAAGTGTTTTGGCCGATAAATTTTTGGAAAAAGATAAAGTTAAAGATGATGAAAGTTTAAAGTATGGGGCAATTGAGGGGATGGTGGCCGCTTTAGATGATCCTTATACGGTGTATTTGCCGCCGGAAGAGAATAAGAGTGCTAATGAAGATTTGACCGGGTCTTTTGCCGGAGTGGGGATTTCTTTGGGTTATAAAGATAAAACATTAGCAGTAACGTCGCCATTGGCCAAGTCTCCGGCAGAAAAAGCCGGGATTAAGGCAGGAGATTTAATTTTGAAAATTGTTGATAAAAATAAAAAACTTGATAGGGATACTAGCGGTATAAGTTTGAGTGAGGCGGTAAAATTGATTCGGGGAGAAAAGGGGAGTGAGGTGACTTTGACTTTATATCGTGAAGGAAAGGCGGGAACTTTTGATGTGACTTTAATTCGGGATGAGATAAATGTTCCCGGAGTGGAATTGGAGTGGAAGGAGTCGGAGGGCAAGAAGGTGGCGTGGATTAAATTTTATAAGTTTAGTGAACAAGTTTTTGATGAATGGCAAGAAGTGGTAGATAAAATTAAGAGTGAGAAAGGTGATAACTATGGGGGAATTGTGTTAGATTTACGAAATAATCCGGGAGGTTATTTACAGGCGAGTGTGTTGGTAGCTTCTGAGTTTTTAACTGATGGAGTAGTGGTAAAACAAGAATCATCCAGCGGGATTACCGATACTTATACCGTAGATAAAACTAAAGGAGCTTTGGCAAATGATAAATTAGTAGTATTAATTAACGGAGGAAGCGCATCGGCGGCAGAAATTTTGGCCGGGGCATTAAAAGATCATAATCGGGCTAAATTGGTGGGCGAAAAATCTTTTGGTAAGGGAACGGTTCAGGAAACGGCAGATTTTAAAGACGGAAGCGGTCTTCATGTGACGATTGCTAAATGGTTATTGCCGAGTGGAAAAAACATTCATAAAGAAGGGATTAATCCTGAGGTAGAAGTAAAATCAGGGGATGATCCTAATGTGGATGTACAACTAAATAAAGCAATCGAAGAGCTATTAAAAAATTAAACCCACTCTGCCCTCCCTTAAAAAATGAGGCTTTAGCTTTAAAATTGCCTTTTTTAAGGGAAATGTCACGAAGTGACAAAGGGTTTGAATACAAATGAAAAACAAGAAAGTTAGTTTGGTTTTGGTTGGTTTATTAGTAGTTTTATTATTGTTGGTAGGCTGGTTAGTTGGTTTTAAAATGGCCAAAAATTTTTTGGTAAATACTTCAAAAAACAGAATTAGCGTGGTTGATGAAGAGTCGGTTATTACAAAGGTGGTAGAAAAGGCGGCATCAAGTGTGGTGACAGTGTCAATCAATAAAGATATATCTAAAGATAGTGTTGATGTCTTTAAACAACTTTTTGGCAGTTCAGAGTCGAAGATAGAAACTGAAAATGTAGAAAAAGATATTGGAACAGGGTTTATTGTTAGTAGTGACGGGTTGATTGTGACCAACAGACACGTAGTAGTGGATACATCAGCAAAATATAAAGTGATTATTGGTAAAGATGAAACAGCTGAAGTAAAAAATATTTATCGAGATCCAATGAGTGATTTGGCAATTTTAAAAATAGATAAAACTAATTTAATTCCGGTGGAATTAGGTAACTCGGATGAATTAAAAGTAGGGCAAACGGTAATTGCTATTGGCACGGCGTTGGGGGAATTTCGATCAACAGTGACAAAAGGAGTAATTTCTGGGTTGAGCCGTGGAATAACGGCTAGTGGTGATGGGGTGACTGCTGAAAAGTTGGATGATGTAATTCAAACTGATGCGGCGATAAACCCGGGAAATTCTGGTGGTCCATTATTTAATTCTGGAGGGCAAGTGATTGGAATAAATGTGGCTACGTCTCAAAACGGACAAAGTATCGGGTTTGCCTTACCAATAAATTTAGTTAGATCTAGTGTAGATAATTTCCGAAAGACAGGAGAATTTGATAGACCGTATTTAGGGGTAGGATATAAAATAATTTCAGAAGAAATTGCTTCGGCTAATAAAGTGCCAGTGGGGGCTTATGTTCAAACGGTGATAAAAGACAGTCCGGCGGATAAAGCCGGAATTAAAATGGGAGATATTATTACGGAAATAGATGGTAAAGAAATAATTGAAGGAGAAGATACTTCTATAGTTGGGGTGGTAAATCAAAAAAAGATAGGCGATGTAATCAGGATAAAATATTTTAGAGACGGGATAGAAACGAAAGTGGAGGTTAAGTTAGAGAAGAAAGAATAAACTTAATTCTTTGTTTTGGGTTTTTTGATTCAAATATATTTCTACCGAAAGAACAACTGGCTATTTTAAGTTTTTCTACATTTTTGACAAACATTTTAAAATCTTTATCATTTGAGATATATTCACCACCGGCAATAAATAATTTTAGTTTACCCAAATTAAGATCAATTAATTTGGGATAATAATCGGTTTTAATAGCATCACAATTAAGTTGGTTAACTATATCTATTACATGTTGATAATTTGAGTCGTTTTTAATTTTTGGATAGGCCATAGCCATGACAAAATAACCTTTTTGTTTTAATTCTTTGACGTATTTTTTATAGAAATTGAAGGGTTTTTGATCAGATTCATCTTCAGTTTCAAAAAATATGGTGACATTTTTTATGTTTGGAAATTTTTCTAACTCATTTAAAGGACATAAATAATTATCGGGTAATTCACCAACTGTCAAGAAAAAATCTTTATTGGTTTTAGTTGGATTTACCAGATATTCACGTGAGTGAAAAATGTAACCGTCATGTTTTAAATTATCGACTGAATTAACAAAGTTTTGTTTACCCAAATAAATTAATTGTGGAGTATCGTTTTCGATCGGATGATCTATAGGAATAATAAATATTCGACCATATTTATTGAGTGAGTTATTGATGTTCATAAAGTTATTATATGTTATTTATTTTAAATAAATTGTCTATTTTTAATTGGTTGAACTGTCCGGTTTAGACAGATTGTTTTTTACCTGATTTATTAAAGTGTCAACTTCCGTTTTGGTCCATTTTCGATGTTCTCCTGTTAACACCCAATCATTAATAAAACTTTTAAAATATTCGTCAGAAGTAAAAACAGTGGCGGCATATTCTAAAAACCAAAGTTCTTCAATATCATCACCACAACCGGGTAAAATTCTGTCGGTGCCAGATTTACTATAAATACCTTCTCTATTTTTAATTTTTATAAGTTCTTCGATGGTTGCATGTAGATTTTCTTGACTAAATCTAAAATCTCGAATAGCGCTTTTTAATTCTCCAATATCTTTTTGATATTCCCCGATAAAATTTAATTCTCCAATGTGTTCCCGAAGAGGGAATTCACAGCCCATGCCAAAAGGACCTAAAAATATTTTTTTACCAATGACAATTGGGGCTGCTTTGCCTTCACATTGATCGCCCATGATTTGTTTTGGATCTTCAATTCCAAATTTTATTTTTAACCAAAAATTAATATCTTTAGTTTCTTTTTGAGTTAATGCTTTTACACCTGTTTTGGTGACTGATCCAATTTCTTCCATATAAGCTATTTGAGGAACAATATCAAATTTGGAGCACCATTCCAGAACGTTTATTAAATGATTTTTATTTTTTTGCGACATGACAATACTGGCAATCAATTGTGGTTTAATGTCTGACTGGTTTCTGGCCTGAACTAACATATTAATATTATTGAGATGTTTTGTGCCAGCTTTAATCGCTTCTGCACCTTGAGTATTAGTCATTATTTCGCCTAATGTTAAAGGGTTGAGAGAGTCCATTTTAAATTTAACAGTAGCTCTGATTTCCATTAGCTTTTTGGCTCTTTCAGGAGTTAATCCGGATAAGTTTGAAAAAACTTCCAGAGTAAAACCTTTTTCCTTAGCTAAATCTAAAATAGTATCAAACCATTTAAAAGTAGTCGGTTCACCATCACCACACCAATGAATAATTTTTCCACCTTGATCGGCCCAATTATTCATTACAGTTTTAAAATTATCTTCACCAGTCTCTTGCCAATAGCCGCCATCTTTATCACCGACATCGCAATAAACACAGACATAGGGACAACCTTCGCCTTTACCGGTTCTGCCAGTTTTTAAGTTTATAGTAGGGAAGTTACCATCTCTGGCGACTTCAAAATTTTTTGATCTAGCTTCGGGTTTTTTTCTTTTTATAGGAAGAGATTCGACAATCATAGGACTGGCGTGAACAAGATTGAGGTGTGCAAAATTGTATTGAATTAATTCTTTCATATTATTTCAACTAATAATAATTGACGCTTGTATTATCGTTATTTGGGAAAGTAATACAAAAATCGTCATGAGTGTCGACATTTATGTTATAATTTAGCTATGATTCAAAAAGATAAACTTAAAAATGATTTAGAAATAATTTTTCAGACTTTAGATTTGGACGGAAAATCGGCAGAGTTTTATTTGAATTGTTTGATTAATGGGAAAACAACGATTAATCAAATATCTAAAAATATTGGGGTGGCCAGAAGTACCTGCTATTTGATTATGGAAAGGCTTAAGTCCTTGGGTTTGATTTTGGAAACTCCATTTGGGAAAAAGAGAAGTTTGATAGCTGAATCGCCGGATAAAATTATTGCCTTATTAGAAAAAAGAAAAGAAGAATCTTTAAAGGCATTTGAGTTGGCAAAAAATGTTTTACCAGAAATCGGAGTCTATTCTAGTGTAGATGTTAATACTAAAGTGAGATTTTATGAAGGTTTGGAGTCGGTAAAACAGATTTATATGGAAACTTTAGAAGCTGATAAAATTTTGGTTTTTTGTCTGACTAAAATTGAGAACAAGAATTTTGAGGATTTTATTGATTATTATGAAAAGAAGTTAATTGCTAAAGGGATAGAAACAAAAGAGATAGTAACCGACTCTGAATGGGATAGGGAATATCGAAGAAAGTATTCAACAAAAATAAATACCATAATATCTATCCCTGAAAAAAATAGTACCGAGACGGATTATATGCTTTGGGATAATAAAGTGGCGTTTATTTCCTTTATGAAAGGAAAATTTACAGGGGTAGTGATTGAGGATCAGGAAATTGCCAGTTTTGAGAGAATGAGATTTACATTGTTGTGGCAGGCACTTACAAAAAGTGGTTAGTTTGCTTTTCTTCAATTGGTTGGTCGAGGGTGGTGAGTTCCAACAGTAAATCATTGAGATAACTGGCCATGATTCGACCAAGTGTTTTACTATATTGACACTTTTAGTAGTGTTTGGTAGTATTTAGTTATGTTTAACACATTTGATTCAACAACTAAGGTATATTCTCCCGAACAGGTGGCGGAAATGTTGCTTCTGTCGAAGAATACAGTTTATGGATTGATTAATAGTGGAGAGATTGTGGCAAAAAAAATAGGTAAACTTTATAGGATTCCCAGTTCTTCTTTATCTTTTTTCTTTGCCGGATTGGACTATGATTTACTTGAGGCGGATAAAACTGATCGGGTTAAATTAACTGAAGTTGAGGAAGAATTATCAAAAGTAAGGGCTGAGTTGTAAATATATGAGAATATTTATCGATTCTGATGTGGTTATTTCTTCTCTGATTTCTTCGGCTGGAGCGGCTTATTTTCTTCTTAACGAATTACCATTAAAACCGGTTATTTCTTTGGTATCAACAAAAGAGCTTAAAATTGTGGTGGAGAGGATGAAGATAAAATCAGAAAGTTTAGAGACGCTTATAGATAAGCGATTTGAGGTTTTTCGTTTGGTTAAAGATTTAGAAAAAATTAAGAAAGAATATGGTCAATATGTGACGGATATTAATGATGCTCATATAGTGGCAGGGGCAAGTGAATCGGGGGTGAAATATTTAATTTCTTACAATCTAAAACATTTTAAAAAAGATAAAATAAAAGATGAATTGGGATTAATATTATTAACTCCGGCACTTTTTTTGCAATATTGGCGGAGTCAGTAAGATATTAGTTTTTCTTTTCTTCAACCGGTTGGTCGAGGACTGTGAGCTCTAAAAGAATATCGTCTAAATAACCGGCCATAACTTCATCAAGATTATTGAATGATTTTTCAAGACGATG
>CAZWUG010000044.1:0-6524 GCA_964637525.1 uncultured Gammaproteobacteria bacterium
CTTCTCAAACCCTTTCCGTTTCACGGTTTTTCCCTTAAAAAGGGAAACTTTTCTTAATTTAACAAACTCATTTATTTGATACTTAACTTTATCTAAATTAGTCACTATATCTTCGGCTGAAATTCTTAGTGTCTCTATATTTAAATTTCTTAAAAATTTATCCCTTTCTTCATCATAATTTTTTCTTTTATTATGGTAAGAACCATCGACTTCAATAGCCAACAATAGTTCTTTGCAATAGAAATCCAAAATAAATTTACTTATTGGTTTTTGCCTTAAAAATTTAAAACCAGTTTTTTTGTTATTTAAAATTTCATACCAAACAATACTTTCTGTTCTCGTTGGTTTCTTTCTATTTATTCTCGATAAATTTCTTAATTCCTCCAAATATTTTAAATGGCCTCTTCTAGTAACTAATTTTGATTCCCAATAATCATCACTCATAAAATGATTTTATTACAGCCTCCCTTTTTAAGGGAGGGTAGGGTGGGTTTAATTTTTAGTTTATAATCCTCATATGATCACCCTTGATTCTCCCGAACTCAAAAATATTTCTCCCCAAAAACTTGGCGAACTTCTAATTGAAGCCAAAAAAACCTATTACGGTGGAGGTAAGCCTATCATGGATGACCACACTTTTGATGTCCTCGAAGATATTTTACGCAAAAAACTTCCATATCACCGGATTTTTACCAAAGTCGGCACCTCTCATTTCAATACCGGATTTGATAAAAAATCTCATTCTATGCCCATGGGTTCCCAGAACAAAGTCAATACTCTTGACGAGCTGATCCATTATTTCGAATTAAAAGAAAAACTTCTTTCAAAAAATGAAGATAAAACTTCCCCCCTTCTTCAAGGGGGGATAAGAGGGGGGTTTTGTGTTCAACCCAAATGCGACGGTATATCGCTGGAAATTATTTATCAACATGGCCAGCTTATTGAAGCCATCACTCGAGGCGACGGTCACATTGGCGATGTTATCACCCAAAACGTCGTCAAAATGAAAAACTCTGTTCAAAAAATTAACGATGATTTTTCCGGCGCCGTCAGATGTGAAATTGTCATGCTGAACGACGACTTCGAAAAACTAAATCAGTTAAATAAAAAAAATATTTCACCTAAATTGCCCGCCCACCAAGACTGCAAAGCTGTCGGCAAGTCAAAGGAAGGGGACGGGGAAGGGTTTTACAGTAACTCCCGCAACGCCGCCTCCGGTATCTCTCAACGCCTCGACGGTAAGTATTCCGAATATTGTAGCTTATACGCTGTCGATGTGAATATCCTCTCTTTTCAAGGGAGGATGTCCGAAGGACAGGTGGGTTTTGCCACCGAAACTGAAAAAATAGATTTTCTCCAAAAACATAAATTTACCACTGTCGAAAATTTCTTATGTCAAAACTTTGATCAAATCGAAGCCATTTATCAAAAATTCCTCACCCAAAAAAGACAAGACTATCCCTTTGAAATTGACGGTCTGGTTATCAAAATAAACGATTTAAATCTTCAACATCAATTAGGTGCCAAAAATAATCGACCCAAAGGTCAGGTGGCTTATAAATTTCCTTCCCGTTCCAGCCAAACCAGGATTACTAATATTACCTGGCAAGTCGGCCCTATGGGGACCATTACTCCTGTGGCCCAAGTCGACCCCATCGAAATTTCCGGCGCCATTATTACTTTTGCCTCTCTGGCCAACTACGACCTAATCAAAGAAAAAAATATTAACATCGACGATATTGTTGAAATTCAACGACGGGGTGATGTCATCCCTCATGTTGAAGGAGTCGTCACCAAAATCACCGACAACCATGCCTTGGCACCAACTCACTGTCCCATTTGCCAAACCAAATTAATTACTGATAACAAATTTATTCGCTGCCCCAACATCACCAAGTGCCCCGGCCAAATTTTAGGCTCTCTCCGGCTTTTCTGCGACACTCTGGAAATCAAAGGCATTTCTGACAAAACTATTGAAAAACTTTACCAACTCAATTTAGTTAAATTACCCGGCGACTTTTATCACCTCAAAGTTTCCGATTTTGAAACTATTCCCGGAATGGGCCATAAATCCGGTACCAACATTGTTAATGAAATTCAAGCCAAAAAATCTCTAACCCTCAAACAGATTCTTGATGCCGCCATCATTCCCAATTTCAGTTCTCAACGGATCATTCAAATTATTAATGCCGGCTTCGACACTCCCGAAAAAATTCTTAATATCACCGTTGCTCAGCTCGAAGCCCTACCCGGCATTCAAATCACCCTAGCTCAAAAAATCTATCAGGGTATCCAAGACCGTAAGGATTTTATTGAATCTATCTTAAACAACACCATCATATTGAAATCTACGATCTACGATCTACGATCTACGATCTCAGGCAAAGCCTTCGCCATTACCGGCACCCTTTCTGTCCCACGAAAAACCCTGGAAGATAAAATCATCTCTCTCAACGGCAAACTATCTGCCTCTGTCACCTCCAATACCGATTATTTAATTACCAACGAAACCGAATCGGACTCATCAAAATTCACTAATGCCAAAAAATTCGGTATCAAAATCATTTCCGAAGCTGAGTTTAACCAATTAGCAGACTAAGTATTCGACTGCTAATAATTAAGCTAAAATCTATTTTTCCTATCTTTAGGATATATTTTATATCAAAATAATACTAAATATAAAAATAACTATCTTAATAAATCAATAAGTATCACTAACCTGGTGATAAAATACACATATGGAATGCCACCAACAAGCTAACCTTCAAAAATGCCCTTGCACCTACGACTGCGAACTTAAAGGTAAGTGTTGTGAATGCTTATCCTTTCACCTAATAAATAAGGAATTGCCGGCTTGTTGCTTTAGTAAAAAAACCGAAAAAACTTACGACCGTTCTTTTAAAAAATTCATCAAGGAAAATTTATCATGAAACTTTTTTTCGGTCTGGGTAACCCAGATTTAAAATATCAAAATACCCGCCACAATTTAGGTCAAAAAATCATTCTTGAATATGTCCGAGCAAATCTAAATTTACCCCTCCAAAAAAAATCTAACCTTGGCGCCGAAACTTTAGAAATAGGGCAGGGGAGTGACAAAATTATTTTTGCCATTTCCACCGGCTACATGAATAATTCCGGTACTCCCGTCCAAAAAATCTCTCAGTTCTACAAAATAGACCCTCAAGACATTTATATTCTCCACGATGACCTTGATCTGCAAATAGGGGATTGCCGCATCCAATTCGACCGGGGACCTGCCGGGCATAACGGTATCAAATCTATCATTGAAAACCTAAACACTCAAACTTTCAACCGAATCCGTATTGGTATCGGTAAACCTCAAAAGAATATTCCAGCAGAAGATTATGTTCTTCAACCCTTTTCTAAAGACGAATCAGATATAATAAACACCACTATCCCAAAACTTTTTGAAGAAATCAAAAAGATTATTAACCTATGATCTACCATCTAAAATCTAATTTAGGGCCCATAGTCTAGTGGTAAAACATCTCAGTCGCACTGAGTCGTCGGCGGTTCAAGTCCGCCTGGGTCCACCACCTACAAAAATGCAAAACAATTTTCACACTCCAATATACTTATGGTTAAACTTATAAAATCTATTACCAAATCTATTGGACACGGCATCAAAAATGATCCTGAGGTAAATCGGTTCTATTTTAAATATCCAAAATTTTGTCGTTTTCTAAAAAAACGTTTAACTCCAAACGAAAAATATGGCCTTTATCTTACTATTGGTATTATTTTCACTTTAATTTTTATCTACATTTTCTTTGGTATTACCCGAGATTTTCTTGGTCAGGAAAATATTATCCAATTTGATCTTCGGGTTATTAACCTTTTTTCTACACTCCGTCACCAAAAGCTTACTAATCAAATGCTTTTTACCACCTACCTTGCCAAAGGAGAAATTATTACTTTAGGCACCATTATCTTCCTTCTTATCTTCTATGTCTACAAAAAATGGCGCTTTTTCTACACCTTTTTAATTTCAATTACTGTCGGCGAACTTTTTGTTTGGATTATTAAAAATATTATTGAACGCCCCCGTCCTCCTCTAACCAACGCCCTTATTGCCGAATCAACTTATAGTTTCCCCAGCGGCCATACTTTTGTCGCCATTGCTTTTTATGGATTACTTTCATATTTCATAATCCAATCAGAGAGAAAAAAGATTGTTAAAATAATCAGTACTATTATCGCCTCATCACTTATTTTCTTGGTCGGAATTTCCAGAATTTATCTTGGAGCTCATTGGCCGTCCGATGTTTTTGCTAGTCTAGCCGCCGGTTTAGCCTGGTTAAGTATTCTTATCACTCCATTTAAAATTAAGAAAAAATTTAACCCGCCGCAACCAAAATTTCAAACTCATTTAAACAAAAAAAGTGCCCAAATCTTCTCCTTATCACTAATCATCGTCTGGGTTATCTTTATAATTTCCTTTTACCTTACTCATCCCATTCCTCCTCAAAAAATAATTGAATCCCCAAAAACAATTATTCAGGAAACTGAAATTAGCACCAAACTATTTGAAAAACTTCCTAAAATTAGCGAATCTGTTAATGGTTTACCGGCTGAACCCATCAATATTATTTTTGTCGGTCAAAAATCATCTTTAGATCAAGCCTTCATTCAATCAGGATGGTTTTTACTAAATGGCCCATCCATTAAATCCTACAGCCAAATTATTACCTCTGTAATCCTAGATAAACCTTATCCCCAAACACCCGGGCTTCCGGTATTTTGGGACACCCAACCAAATGAATTCGCCTATGGTAAACCCACCTCCCCCAATTCAATCAGTTCTCGAGAGCATATTCATCTTTGGGAAACAAATTTCACCACCAACGATAATCAACCTATCTGGGTTGGTACAGCTCATTTTGACGAAGAGATCCAAAAGAAGTTTGGTCTTATTATGCCATTCCACGGTACCGAGCTAAAAGTCGATAATCAAAGAGAAAAAATAAAAACCGAATTAGAAATGAATGGTTTTATCCAAAAATCAGAAAAAGTTGACCTAACCGGACTTTTGTATGGATCCAAAAAGGGGAGTGGCAATAGTTTTCTGACCGATGGCCAAGCCTATATTCTTTATCTTAAAAATAAACCATGAGAAAAGATGACCCAACAGTTATTTCACTTCAATTAGAAAAATATAAAGAGACTATAGAAAAACGCCAAAAATACGTCAAAATGGAGTACCAGGCCTACGGTTTGGAATTAGCCAAAGAATTGGGCGATTGGAAAAATCGCTCTATTTATATTCGTCTGGCCAAAAACATGGACCGAAAAATCCTCGAACAAGCCAGATATTTTGTCAAAGACCAAAATCCCGGCACCATTAAAACTCCTTATAAACTTTTTATGTGGAAACTCCGTCAATTAAGAGAAAATCTCCCCAAGCCATAGTATAATAAAACCCAGTGGTATACTACTAACTCATATGTCATTTTTTAAAAAACATCTTAAAAAAATAATTATTATTGGAATTATCTTATTAATTTCTGGCATCGGCATTTATCAGGTCAACGCTAAAAATAAAACTTCAGAAACCACTAAATTCGATGTCAAAAAAGAAACCCTAGTTTCTCCTATTCGGGAGACTATCAAAGAACAAATTACTCTTACCGGTTCAGTTGATGCCGCCGTCAAAGCCAATCTCCAATTCCAAACTAGCGGTCAACTGGCGTGGGTCGGGGTTAAAGTTGGGAATAAGGTCAAAAAATATCAAGCTATCGCTAGTCTCAATAAAGAAGTTCTCAAAAAACAGCTCCAGGCCGACTTTAACAGTTACCGCTCTGCTCTGTCCACCTTCGATGATACCCAAGATAAATATAAAACCGAAAAAGACAATCTCACCCTAACCGATGACATGAAACGTATTTTAGTTCGATCTCAAAACACTCTTGATAATTCAGTTATCAACTACGAACTCCAAGATTTGGCCCTCAAATATGCCACTCTCACCAGTCCTATCAATGGTGTTGTCACTAACGTTGAACAACCCAATAGTGGCGTCAACATTACCCCCGCCTCCGCCACCTTCTCTATTATCGATCCTGCCAGTATTTATTTTAAAGCCCAAATTGATCAAGAAGATGTTACTCGGGTCAAAATCGGGGATAAAACCACTATTACTCTCGATAGTTTTCCCGGAGAAGAGTTTGACTCGGAAATTACCTACATTTCATTTACCCCGGTTTCCGGCCAAACTTCAACTGTCTACGAAATTAGGTTTAAATTAGTCGGTGATGATAATCAAGATATTAAATACCGCCTTGGTATGGACGGTGATGCTGTAATTTCTCTTCAAGAAATAAACGAAGCTCTTGTTCTGCCTCTCGATGCCATTCACCAGGATAAAGACGAACCTTATGTTTTTATTAAATCTAACGACAGTCAGACATTAACCAAAAAGATCATAAAAACCGGTATCGAAACCGACACCACTGTTGAAATTTTAGAAGGACTTTCAGAAAATGATCAAGTCGTCATCTCCAAAT
>CAZWUG010000045.1:0-6161 GCA_964637525.1 uncultured Gammaproteobacteria bacterium
TTTGTCTAAGGAAGAAAAAATGGTTGATGACGATTTGGTTTTGAGTTTAAAGCAATTGGGATTTGATAGAAAAGAAATTGATAGGGTAACTACCAAACTGCCTAAAGAATTAGAAACTACAGAAGAAAAGTTAAGTTGGTGCCTGACAAATTTATAAATTAAAATTTCTAATATCTAATGTCTAATGTCTAAAATAAAACAACAAGAAGAGGATAAGACACTGAATCCAAAGGCGGAGGTGGAGGAAAAAGTGGTGGAGAAAAAGTTGCGACCGCAGAGGTTGAATGAATTTATTGGCCAGGAAAAATTAAAGGAACAACTGGATATTTTTTTAAAAGCGGCTAAGTCAAGAAATGAGGCGTTGGATCATATTTTATTTTATGGTCCACCGGGTTTAGGAAAGACAACTTTGGCCTGTTTAATGGCTCGGGAGATGAATTGTAATATTAGAATGACTTCCGGACCGGCATTGACTCGGGCGGGGGATCTGGCCTCGATTTTGACGGGTTTAAAGAAAGGTGATTTTTTGTTTATTGATGAAATTCATCGATTAAATAAAATAGTGGAAGAGATGCTTTATTCGGCAATGGAAGATTTTGCCTTGGATATTGTGTTGGGTAAAGGGCCGTCAGCCAAAACCGTCAGGCTTAATTTGCAAAAATTTACTTTGGTGGGAGCGACAACCCGGATTGGTTTAATTTCCGGACCAATGCGTGATAGATTTGGTTATGTGCAGCAATTAGATTTTTATGAAGATAGGGATTTGGAAGAAATTGTAGAAAGAACCAGTGAAGTTTTGGGGGTAAAGATAGAACCGGAAGCGGCTGAGTCAATTTCCAAAAGATCCCGGGGGACGCCAAGGATTGCCAACCGATTGCTGAGGCGGGTGAGAGATTATGCTGAAGTAAAAAATGACGGAGTGATTACTTTGAAGGAAGTAAATGATTCTTTAAAAATGTTGGGGGTAGATACTTTAGGTTTGTCTGATGCAGATAGGAGGTATTTAGATGTGGTCAAAAATCAGTATGGTGGTGGTCCGGTGGGAGTGGAGAATATTGCCGCCAGTTTGTCGGAGGATGTGGGAACGATTACTGAAGTTTACGAACCGTTTTTGATGAAGAAAGGATTAGTTAAAAGGACACCGAAGGGGAGGGTAAGTTTGTGATAGATTTTGAAAAAGTTGAAGGGTTTGATAGAAAGACTTAAAATTAAAGCTAATAAAATGGACATTCCGTACTAAGCATTGATTAAACAAGAATTATTTCAAAGTTTAAATAAGTAGATTAGTAGCTAGTAGGACCATGCTAAAAGTTACGCATTTTAGGCGGGCAGGGCAGGGATTGAATTATTCGGCTTGGATGCCTAATAGCCAGAGAACGGCCTCTTTGCGGTAGCGACGATCACCACGAGCGTTGATGCGGATAGCCGGGAGTTTACCTCGTTTACCCCAGCGTTTGATGGTGAGTTTGCTGACACGAAGAAGATCGGCGACTTCGGCAACGGTCAAAAGATCAGGTAAGTTGTCGATAGAGACGCCGTTGATTTTTTTGGGGGATGATTGTTTCACAAGGTTGTCTTGTGATTCAGTTTGAATATCCATTTGGTGGCTCCTCTTGTATCAAAATAATGTTTAACTGCATTCAGTTAATCACATTGGATATTAGTGTGTCAATAATGAAAAAAATGAAATTATCAAATTTGATGGTACTGATTTGGAAAAGGAAATTTTTAGATTTTGTCGGATGATATTTTTATGGCATAATGGAAGTATGGATATTAAAAATAAGACTTACAAAATTGCATTTTTTGGAGTTAAAAGTTGGGAGAAAGAGACAATTGAAAAAGAGATAAGTAAGTTAGATACGTTTGGGGTGGGGATTTTTAGTGAAGAGGTTCAGGATAATTTGGAATTGGCTAGTGAGTACGATGTTATTTCGCCTTTTATTTATTCAAGGTTTGATGAAAAAACTTTGGCGAAACTACCTAATTTAAAAATGGTGGCGACTCGTTCGACAGGAACGGATCATATTGATAGTGCTTGGTGTAAAAAAAACGGAATTGTGGTGGTTAATGTGCCGGTGTATGGGTCGAACACGGTGGCAGAATATGCTTTTGCCTTATTGCTGGCGACGACGCGAAAAATTGTAGTGGCGCACCAATCTGTAGAGGAAGGGGAGTTTAATCCGGAGGGATTGACCGGGGTAGATTTGTACGGAAAAATTTTGGGTGTAATTGGTTGCGGAAAGATAGGTCAAAATGTAATTAAGATTGCCAGAGGCTTTGGAATGAAAGTTTTGGGAGTGGATGGATATAGGGATCCGAAAATGGAAAAAAAGACGGGTTTTAAATATACGGATTTAGAGACGTGTTTGAAAATGGCGGATTTTGTGACTTTGCATGTGCCGGCCATACCAGAGACTTATCATATGATTAATAAGAAAAATATTAAGTTAATGAAGCCGGGAAGTTATTTGATTAATACGGCTCGGGGAGCGGTGGTAGAAACCGAGGCAATAGTCTGGGCATTGAATAATAAAATTTTGGCCGGAGCGGGGTTGGATGTGGCAGAAGAGGAAATGCTGGTGGATAGTATGAGTGTGGTGATGAGTAAAAAAATTACTAAGGATAATTTACAGGATGTTTTGAGTTTTCATATGTTGAGGGATAGAGATGATGTGGTTTTTACACCGCATAATGCTTTTAATACTCAGGAAGCAATTGGAAGGATAATAGAAACGACAGTGGAGAATATAAAAAAGTTTATGTCAGAAAGTTGATACAATGGGGTAGGTTAATTTAAAATTTAAAAATTTATTAATATGAAAGCAGTAATAATTTGTGGTGGGGTTGGTTTGAAAATGTGGCCGATGAGTCGAAGCTCGATGCCGAAACATTTTTTGCCGTTGATTGGGGATAAATCTTTGTTTGAATTAAATTATGAAGCTTTGAGAAAGAAATTTGGAGTAGAGGAAATATTTTTACAAACAAATGAAGTTCAGGCGAAAATTACTAAAAGTTTAAAACCGGAAATCCCTGAAGAAAATATTTTTGCAGAGCCGGAAATGAGAAATCAGGGTCCGGCAACCGGATTTGCGGCGGCTCAGTTAATCAAAAGAGGTTTTGGTGACCAACCTTTTATTTTGGTTCAGGCGGATGTATTAAGAGAACCGGATGAAAATTTTTTACAAATGATTGATGAGGTGGGGAAATTAACAAGTCAGACGGGAAAATATTTGACTGGCGGTTTTGTGCCAAATATGGTGGTGGCAGGAGTGGATTATTTAGTTAAAGGTGATTTAGTTTCTGAAGAAAACGGGGTTAAAATTTTTGAAGTAGCGGATTATATTGACAGAACGGAAGAAGAAAAAATAAATCAATATTTAGGTACCGATAAACTTTTACTTCATGCTAACCATACGACCATGACACCGAATAAATTGTTGGAAATGTATCAAAAATATAAACCGGAATGGTATCAACCTTTGGTAAATATTTCTCAAGACGGTGATGTAATTGAAAATTATGCAGCTATGCCAAAAGGAGCGATTGAAGAAGTAACCAAGATTGTTTACAAAAATAATGAGGCGTTGGTAGTGGAATTACCCTTTAATTGGGTGGATTTTGGGACATGGGAATCGGTGGCCAATTATATGAAAGAGAAAAATATGGATGGGTTGGCTGATGTATTGGAAATAGATGGCCATGGTAACTTTGTTTATGGAAAAGATAAAAAGTATGTGGCCTTAATTGGAGTAGAGAATTTAGTGGTAGTCGACACTAAGGACGGTTTATTAATCACCAGAAAAGATTTAAGCGGAAAAGTGGCCCAAGTAGTGGATAAATTAAAGGAAGAAGGAAGAACCGAACTAGTATAATTAATAATTGCTGTTTTGGAAAGGTCGGGCTTGGTGCCAGACCACTTCAAAAACTTGTTTTTGCATGTCGGCAAGAAATTGATTTTTGATTTCCAGACAAAAAATATCGTGATTGTCGAGATAATGACAAATGGTAAAAATATCGTTGTAGATAAAGATGTCAGATTTTATGGTTAATATTTTGGGTGAAATGTAACGTGTTTCTTGGAAGAGATATACTTTGGGAATTTGGGAAAAATTATGGGAAATTTTTTTATTCATTAATGTTTTGGATGTTATATTTTTGTCGATTAATGCTTGACGAAGTTTTTCGGCTTCGTGATGGGGGAGATAGGCATCGGCAGTATCAACTTCGTAACTTAAAAATTCTTTTTTGGCATGAAGTAAATTCCAGTTAACTTGAGATAAACCTTTTTGTCCGCGGTAATATAGAATTTGAGAACTAGGGTGGTTGATGTTGAGATGACTTTGGAGAAGATTAACAGTTTGAGGCAGAGATTGTTTGAGGCTAATAATTTCGGCTTCTTTTTGAGTAATAATAAATTCTAGTTGTGATGGGTGGTTGGCTTTAAATTTGAAGCCGCTTTGGTTGTATTCCTGAATAATTAACTGTTTTTGAATAAGTTTGTCTAAAATTCGGTACACTTTGGTACGACTAAGGTGGGTATGGCGACTAATTGTCAGGGCGGAAGATGAATTGTTTTCAAGTAGGCTTAGGTAAATACTGGATTCTTCCTGGGTTAAACCGTAAGGTTTTAGAAGAAAAATTAAGTTGTCTGTTTGTTCGGACATCAGATATATTTTAGGGGTTTTGTTTGATATATTCAAGCAGAATGAAACAATTAAATAATCAAAAAGCCAAAGGAGCGGGGTTTATTTTGATATCGGCATTCTTTTATGCCTCTTATGGGGTTTGGTCAAGATTGATGGCCGGTTATTTTGGAGAATTTTCTCAGGCGTGGACCAGAGGGTTGGTATTGTTAATCGGAACTTTAATTCTGAATTCAATTTTTAAGTTTTTTAAACCGATCAAAAAAGGGGATGGAAAATGGTTTGTAATTATTAGTTTGGCGGGATTAAATCAGGCACCTTATTTTTATGGTTTTAAATATTTAAACGTAGGGACAGCGACATTAATGTTTTATGCGGCGTTGTTGATTGGGGGATATGTAATTGGGAGGTTTAGTTTTAAGGAAAGAATTACTAAAGTTAAATGGTTGAGTTTAGGATTGGCTTTGATGGGAATGGGGGTGATTTATCGGTTAACCTTGAACTCGGGTCAATTGTTGGCGGTGGGGTTAACGGTTTTGGCGGGGTTAATGGGAGCCGGAGGGGTGGTGTTTACTAAAAAACTTTCGGGTGATTATCCGGAAATTCAGATCATGATGAGCTATTTTATTTCAATAACAATAGTAAATTTTATAATGTCAGTGATATTTAAAGATGCTTTACCGGTTTTAGGATTTAATGTGCCGTGGTTGGCGCAATTGGGTTATTTGGTGGCTTTTTTGGTGGCTAATTTGGCAGTGATTCAGGGATTTAAATATTTAGAGCCAAGTGTGGGAAGTTTAATTGGATTAGTAGAGATTATTTTGGGAATTTTGTTTGGCGTAGTATTTTTTGGAGAAATAGTGGGTTTTGGGATGGTGATTGGGAGCGGTTTGATTTTGGCAGCAGCAATACTGCCGAATATAAAATATAATAAAGTTATATGACAGAACATTTTAATGCTGGTCAGGAAGGTCAGTCGATTGATAAAACAGTTACCAGATTAGGAAATGAGGAGTGGAGTGAAATCGGTATTAGATGCAGATGGGAACTTCATTCCTTGCCGGAATATGTCAATGATGATGAAGTTTTGAGTGTGGCTTGTAGTGAAAAAGTACTGCCTCTTTTGATTGAAAGAGGTCTAAAGGATGCGGTTGTTAGTTTAGTAGAAGGTTATAGTGATGAAGACGCGGGTAAAGAACATTATCGCTTTGTCATGACTTTTGGTGAGGGGTGTGATAATAAGAAATTTACTTATTTGAAAGGATATTCGGCAGTAACTGAAGATGGAGAGGTGAAAGGGGTGGTTCGGTCTACTGTTGGTTTACCGGTTGAGTCCGAAGATGAACATTTGGATATGGTTAAGCAAGTTGCCGATGTCTATATTAAGGATATGGAAGAAACTTATACAGATTGGCAAAATCAGTGGAGTGAAGGCCATTTTATAGTGGCAAAATAATTTGTTTAGTTAACTAAAAATCCCCCGATAAACGGGGGATTTTTTTAGTCTTAAATTGT
>CAZWUG010000046.1:0-4117 GCA_964637525.1 uncultured Gammaproteobacteria bacterium
AAAAGAAATAAGGTAGATTAAAACCAGCCCAATTTTAATTAATAGATGGTTATATCTTTTGACAAAGGCAGAAATGCCTAAAGAAATGAAATAAACTAAAGGAACTGAAAAAGACATGGCCCGGACGGACTGAACCGAGTCGCGAGTCAGGGCCGCAGGCAATGGAGAAATTATTAACCATAAAAGAAAAAACAGATTAATTTTTGTATGGTTTGTTTGTTTTAGGGCGAAAAATATACCTATGAATAGGAATATTATACTGGGATATAAGATAACCCCAATATAAGGAGCAGAATGACGAGGGTTCTGCCAATCCCCTTCGAAAATTAAAAATCGGGGAGAAAAATGATTAAAATAATGGGAAACAAGATTTCTTAAAAAGAAAATCGGTTGATTATAAAAAATTTGATAGTCAATTTTATTGGTTTCATTAATGATAGTTTGGGTTTCAGTTTCAGATCGAGGATAAGAAAAAAGACTAACAACCTGAAGACGATTGGCATTACTGTTAAAAAATAGGCCGTAAATAATAGGAAGAGAGAGAATTCCTAAAGGAACTATAAAATTAAAAAATATTTTTTTGAAATTTGACTTGATAAATTGAAAATTAACCAGAAATAAGATACAGACGATGAAGAAGCTGATCATTTTGGCGGCTTGATAGGTGTAAAGACTGAGACCAAAAATAAAGGCAGAAAAGACTAAAGATAATTTTTTGAATTTATCAATGTAAGAGTAGAAAAAATAAGCAGCTAAAATAAGTTCAAAAGTTAGGATATTTGTTTCCCAGGCCCCACGGCTAAAGTGAATATTATATGGATTGAAAGTGGCAATGATAGCGGCAATTAAAGCAATTTTGTGGGATTTTGGATCTATTTTTTTGATTAATAAAAATAAGAAAATTGGGAGTAATGAACCGATGATGATTGACGGGAGTCGAGTGCTGATTTCATTAAGGCCAAATAATTTAATAAAAGGGAGGCAAAGATAGACATATAATCCAGGTTTATAGTCACCAAAAGATTTAAAAATTATAGGTAAAATTTGGCCATATTCATCACGTCCAGTTTGAAGGATAGAATAGGCATTATACCCAAGGGCAGCTTCATCCCAGAGGAGCGGTGGGTAGGACGATGTTTTATAAAAACGAAGGAAAAAGCCAATTAAGAATAAAATTACTAAAAATAAGGTATAGTTCTTTTTTTGAATCATTTTTGAGTGGCGATAAATAAAAAGGCAGTTTTTTCGTTTAAGAAATTTATTTTTTGAAGAATTTGTTTTTCGGGGATGTCGGCATCAAGAAAATCCCAAGGGGCGGCGATTAAAAGACGATTAGGTTTGTTGGAATCAGTTTTCCAGTCAATCCGATGAAAAGAAAATTTATTGATAGATTTAGTTTGAATAAATTCTTGAGGATCAGCGGAACAATAAAAAAGAATATAAAGATAAGGTAGCCCTGTATTGAGTGGACCGTAACTGCCAAAAGTGTCAGAAATGATAATTTCGTCATATTTATCTCGATTAGCACAGGAATATTGGGCAACTTGTTTGTAGCCGTATTGCCAATATTCAGAAAAATGTTTGGGTGATTGGTATTTATAAATGTCAATAAAATAAAAAATATTGATAATAAGGAGGGTAACGTATCCAAAAAATAATATTTTCTTTTTTTTGAGAGCAAGTAAGTGTTCATAACCATTGGCGATAATAATGGCAAAGGCCGGTATCCAAACTAAAGCCCGAAGAGGATGGTGTTCGTTCATGGTAAATGAGGCTGGAATTGGGCCAAGAAGAAAACAAAAAAGAGTGAGGCGAGTTAAAAATGAGCTTTGTTTTTTTATAAGAGCATAGATCCCGAGAATAATAATAGGAATGTCAATAAAGTAGAGTAATCCGGAATCAGGGTATCCAGGTTTAGTAAATTCCATGCCGTTCCAAAAAATAAATTCAAAATTAAAATAATTAAGATACTTACCTAACCAATGGCGGAAAATAAGGTAAAAATCATTATCAAAAATTAGTTCTTTCAAACTGGAATAGTTGCCATGGTGAAGTATTTGAGTCAGTGACGGGTCTCGAATAATTGAAGTGGCTGCAGCTCTGGTGGTAATGGCCGGAGTAAACAAGGTAAGTTTAATAAATGGAATGGCAAAAAATCCCAAAACTATTAAAGCAATTGGAATTTGGCGTTTTATTTGGTCAAATTTAATTTTTTTGATAAAAATTAAGATTAAGCCAATGACAAAAATAGGAACGAACAACCTTTCGGCATGGTAAGCCCAAACGGATAAACTAAAAGAAGTTATCCATAATATTATTTTTGAAATTTTTGGTTTTTCAACCCAACAAAGAAAATAATAAGTGCCGACAATAAGGAAAAAGAGAGCGGTAATAGCCTCAAAACTGGCTCGAGAAAAATGGATATGCCAAGGTAAAATAGCTAGCCAAGCACCAGCTAAATAGGCAGGAATGGGTTTAATTTTCAATTTTAATAATAAGAGGACTAAAAAGATGGGAGTTAATGAACCAATAAAGGCTGAGGGAAATCTGACGGCAAATTCGTTTAATCCAAACAGAGCAATTGAGGGAACAGTGAGATAAACATTAACCGGAGGTTTGTAGTCGCCAGCGGATTTAAAGGCTAAGGGAAGAAATTGCCCCCATTCGTCATGACCAGTTTTTAATATGGAATAAGCATTCCAGCCGATAGCAGTTTCATCCATGGATAAACTGACGGGATATTTAGTTAAATTCCAAAAACGAAATAGTACAGCAAGACAAAAAATAATTATTAAAATTAATTTTTTTTTCATATTTTTATTAAAATTACCCGGAAAAAAAGGAATAAACTATAGATAGAGATAATGGTTAGATAAGTGAGAATTGATTTTTTTTTCCAAAAGGAAACCTCGTAGGCGGCAGTGTAGAGATAGAAAATAGCCGTGGGGAAAAGAAAATAAAAATTAGTTTGTCCGGTTAGATATCCAAAAATTGGGGAAATTAAGCCAAGTAAAATAACTTTTGACTTTTTATTCTTAATAAGACGAAAAATACCGGCAAATGATATAGGGAAAAGCAGAAAAATAATTGGTTCAACTTTTGGAGGAGAATCTATTTGCCCACTCCCCGATTGGAAATAAAAACGAGGATTAAGATTGTTTAAATAAATAGGAATTTGGTCAAGAATAATTCGGGCTTTATTGTAAAAAAAATGCCCTATTAGCGGTCGATTATCTTTTGACGAATCATTCCACCTAAACTCGTCTATATATTGAGTATTCAGAAGAAGTGAAGAGAGTTTTTGATGGATGTAACCAGGAAAGTTAGAGTAGCTTGATAAAATTTGTTTTTGAGGAGAAATTAATTGCCACCAAAATAAAGGAGATATGATGAGGGTAAAAATAAATAATTTTAATCTAATGTTCATAATTTATTTCTAATATTTCAAAGGCAACCGAATCATCTAGGTAATTAACCGTCTTTAATAAATTTGAAGTACTTTGATTGTAGTTGTTTGGTGACGTAATTAAAAGTGTCTTTTTGTTTGGATTGAAATTTTTGGTGATGTCTTTGATTTCCCAATCATTAATAAAAGTGAATTTGTCGAAAGAATTAATCCAATACCAATTGGCATGGTAATCCCAATTTTTTGATTTATCAGTTTGATATGAGTGAGGATCCCAAGGCCAGTAAAAAAGTAAAAACTCGTGGACTTCTCCATATTTTTTGGTGATAATTATTTGGTCATAATTTTGATAATGATTTTTTATGTATTCAACTATTTGTGGGTAGCCGTATTGCCAAGATGAAGAATATTTTTTTGAATATTCAATATATTTTGGCCAAAATAAATATTGACTAATAATTAAGGCTAAAGATAGGTAAATATAAGAAGTTTTTTTGAATTTATCTGAAAAATAAATGAAGCCCAGGGCAATAATAATAATGGTAATTGGGAAAAAGACAATACTTCGTAAAACATGGGGGGCATCGCGGGTGATAGCAGAAGGAATGGGGGAAACTAAAAACCAAAAAAGAATTAATTTAGAGGTATCTTGCTTAATATTTTTGAATAGATAAATTAGACCGAGAATTAAAAAGGGTAAAAATAAAGGCG
>CAZWUG010000046.1:4217-6074 GCA_964637525.1 uncultured Gammaproteobacteria bacterium
ATATTTTTGAATAGATAAATTAGACCGAGAATTAAAAAGGGTAAAAATAAAGGCGTAATTAAATAAAAATCAGGAATGTTGAATTGATAATTAGATCCGCCATCAAAAAAAAGAAAACGGGGGTTGAAATGGCTAAAATAGTTTTTGGCAGCAGTAAAAATAAAATAAGTGGCTTTATTGACTAAAAATCTAGGATAAGTTTGGCGGAGTTCATTGATTTGATTGATAGATCCAGGATCAAGGATAGAAACCCATTGGTAACGGGCTTGACCTGATTGATTAAAAGTTTGAGAAACAGCAATAAAAATAAAAATGAGAAAAGGGATAAATTTAAGAAATATTTTTGAGAGTTTGGTTTGATTTTTAATCAAAAAATATATTAAAGTGATTAGATAAAATGGCAACAGAACCCGGCTGCTGTTGTAAGTAAGGAGGCAAAAGCCATAGATAAGACTGCTGAAAGCATATTTTTTGGATATAAGAAGGTAAAGGCTGAGTAAAAAAAGTCCCATAAATACATTTGCTTCAAGAGCAATGCGGGACAGGAAGATAGTTATTGGGGATAAACAAAAAATAAGGGCGGCGAAAAATGGAATAATCTTATTTTTAGGTAATATTTTTTTAAATATTAGATAGATTAATAGGATAGAAAAAGTACCCGCAAGAACAGATACCAGACGAACAGAAAGCGGATTCAGCCCCAGAAAAAATACCGGGATAACGGTTAAATAAATATAAAGTGGTAGCTTGTAATCACCGAAACATCGGAAAATTAATGGAAGCAGATTCCCCCATTCATCACGGCCGGTTTTTAAAATGGAATAAGCATTGTAACCATGAGAGACTTCGTCCCAATTGAGACTTGGAGGAAATTGATGGATGAGAATTAATCGAAGTGATAACCCGAGAATGATAATGATTAAAATTAGAAGTTTTTGTTTCATTTTTTGGTGTGATATATATAAATAGCCGGTTTTACTTGGGAATGATTGGGGTAGTAGATAATATAATCCGGTTTTACGTCTCTAAATTCTTCCGGACGGCCAATAATTAGAGTGTTTGGCAGTTGGCTGTCGCCGGGAATATTAATTTCCCTAAAAATTAGTTTGCCTAAAGAATATTCGCCTAATTGATCGAGGAAAGAGAGTTTGTTTGTTTCATATTTCAGCCATTCTGTAGAGGTGCTTTGAGTAACTTTGGGATCAATTTGGTTAAAAAACAAAGCGTAAGCTTGCGGCTCAGAAAGTTTACGTGAGTAAATAATTTTATCAACGGAAATATTTTGTAAATACTGATTGGCTTGTTGATGGCCATAAAGCATACCTTCGGCCAATATTTGATTCCCTTGAAAAAAATATCTGATTAAAAAAATACTGCTGGAACTAAAAAATAGAATTAGAGAAATAAACAAAGAAACATTTTGGGTTTTTTTGGGCAGCAATTCTAGAAATAAAACTAATCCGGCAGCTGAAATAATTTGAATAAACGGTGACATTAATGAAACCCGATTGGCAGAATATTGACCTTTGGCGATGGCCGCTATTAAGGGTGGAATTAAAACTATTAAAAACAACCAGATAATATTTAAGCCGTCTTTTTTAAAACCATTTTTAATAACAAAAACTAAACTTAAAATGAATCCAATAAAAGGAAGCAGACCGAGGACGCCATACCCGGGGAGCATGCCATAGGTGGTTTCTCCGGCTCCTTGGGTTAAAAGAAATTGAGGAGAAAAATAAGAGAAATAACCTTGGATAAAGGTTTCATATAGATATATGATTTTGTTATAAAAAAGTTTTGTAAAATTGTAAGGTAAACCATTTTGAGTAATTTCAAATTGGCTGTTGGAAACATAAG
>CAZWUG010000047.1:0-5824 GCA_964637525.1 uncultured Gammaproteobacteria bacterium
TAGCGTGCATGGTTTGGGACCATGAGGTTGCAGGTTCGAATCCTGTATCCCCGACCCGCCAAAAATTCATTTCATTCATATTTAGGCGGGTCAACCACAATGCGCGAAGCGCTTTGGGTTGACTCTAATTAAATTAAGAATGTATTTTACTTACGTTTTAAAATGTAAATCTTTAGATAGAGAAATACTTTATGTTGGGTTTACAAAAATTTAAAGTTAAGACTAAAGAGGCATTTAAATAAAGAAGTAGATACCACGAGAAAATTTGATAAAATAACTTTAATTTACTATGAAGCTTGTTTAAATGTAACTGATGCTAGAAAAAGAGAAAATCAGTTAAAAACAGGATTCGGTAGAGGCTACTTAAAAAGAAGGTTAAAAACCTTTATGCGGGTATAGTTTAGTGGTAGAACGAAAGATTTCCAATCTCTCGGCAGGGGTCCGATTCCCCTTACCCGCTCCATGTGAGAATTAATTATAGAAAGATAATGTTTTATCAGTGTTTATCAATCTATTTTTGGGTTCGAGCCAATAAAATCTAGTCATTAAGTAATGTCCTTATGCAAACTGTAACACTCAACAATAAAAAGTAAATACCAAATTTGGGTCTGGGAACTTGGAAATCAGATAAGGGAAAAGTTGGACTGGCAGTAGAAAAAGCAGTTATGAATTTTACTGAGTTCTAAAACGAATCCGATCACCTGATTTAAAATCAGGCATGAAGAAAATTAATAAAAGCAATGTATCCAAAGACTAAAATTATTGGAACATACTCTTCTGTAGAAAAAGAGGAAGTGATAAAAAGTTTAGGAGTGGATTTACCAATTAATAGTGAATCAAGTGATTTATTGACAGAAATTAGGACAAAATTTTCTGATGGAATAGATGTAATTTTTGATCCAGTGGGACAAAAGGCAGTCTTAGAACATTTGGATTTGATTAAATCATTAGATGGAATTTGGTGTACTTATGGGGCATATAGTGGTGCGATAGTGGAGGAAAATTTGGTGGGAAAATTGAGAAGTAAAAATGCGACTTTGGCGGGATTTTTGATGTGGCCTTTGATTGAAAATAAAAAATGGTGTGAAAAAGAATTTGAAGAAATTTTTGAAATATTGAAACAATATAAAATTGAGCCACAAATTGATAAAGTATTCCCTCTTGATGAAGTAAATCAAGCTTTTGCCAGAATTAGTGCGAGAAAAAATATTGGTAAGATGTTGTTGTCGTGCCTAGATTAATTATTTTTGGTAAAATCGGGTATGGAGAATAAATCAAAATTTTTAGAAGTAGGATTAGAAGCGGTTAAAAAGGCTGAAGAAGTGATTAAGAAATATTATTGTGGTGCGGTTGAGACTTCTTTTAAAGAGAACGGATCGCCGGTGACGGTGGCTGATAAAGAGGCAGAAAAAGTAATTATAGAAACAATTAAAGCAGCTTTTCCGAGCCATATGTTTTTGGGTGAAGAAATGGGGCGATCGGGTGTCGGGTCGGAATATATGTGGGTGATTGATCCAATTGATGGGACAAAAAGTTTTGTCAGAGGGTTGCCTTTATTCACTACTTTGTTGGCTTTGGTAAAAGACGGAGAGATAATTTTGGGAATTTCTAATGCACCGATGATGAATGAATGTTTATACGCTGAAAAGAACTGCGGGGCTTATTTTAACGGAGAAAAAATAGAAGTTTCAAAAGTAAGTTTATTAAAAGATGCCTATATGAGTTACGGTAGTTTGGCTTATTTTGTGGATAAAGGCATGTGGGAGCCATTATTAAAACTTAATCGGGAGACTCATTTTCACCGAGCTTTGGGTGATTTTTGGAGTTTTCATTTGTTGGCACAGGGAAAGCTTGATTTGATGGTGGAAGCTGATGTGAGGATTTGGGATATCGCCCCGTTGGTTTGTATTGTTCAGGAAGCTGGTGGAAAAATGACTGATTTGCAGGGTAAAAAAATAAATATAAATTCTGATACGGTGTTGGCAACGAATGGGTTGATACACAGTCAGGCAGTGAAATGCTTTAAAAAATCTACGTGACTTGTGGTATAAATGAGTATGAATAGCAGTGATAAAAGAGCAATGATTCCTGATGTTTTAGCTGAGAGATATGCCAGTACACCGATGGTGAATATATTTTCCCCAGAACAGAGAATAATTTTTGAACGTGAGTTGTGGATTGCAGTGATGAAAGTCCAAAAAGAATTGGGATTAGATATTCCTGATGAGGCAATTGAGTCATATGAGAAAGTAAAGAATAATGTTGATTTAGAGTGGATAAAAAACCGAGAAAAAGAATTAAGGCATGACGAAAAAGCTAAATTGGAGGCGTTTAATAAATTAGCTGGATATGAATATGCTCATTTGGGAATGACTTCCAGAGATCAGGGTGACAATACAGAACAAATGCAGATTAAAATGGGGATGGAACTTTTGAGAGATCACACCGTGGCAACACTATCGCGAATGGCCAGATTAGCAGTGGAATATAATGGGTTAGTTTATCCGGAAAGAACTCATTTAGCGGTAGCTCAACCGTCGTTGGTAGGTAAAATATTTGCTAATTTTGGGGAAGAATTACTGATTGGTTTTGACAGGTTAGAAACTTTGATGGAAAAATATCCCTTAAGGGGAATTAAGGGAGCAGTGGGAACGCAAACGGATCAATTGCAACTTTTTAATGGCGATAAAGATAAAGTAGAAATTTTAGAACAAAAAGTGGCCGAATTTTTGGGATTTAAAAATGTGATGGGAAGTGTGGGTCAGGTTTATCCCCGATCGTTGGATTTTGAAGTGGCTTCGACTTTATTTCAATTAATTTCCGGCCCGTCTAGTTTTGCAAAAACTGCCAGAGTTATGGCGGGATTTGAAGAATTTACTGAAGGGTTTAAGGATGGTCAGGTGGGTTCAACAGCTATGCCCCATAAAATGAACAGCAGATCAACTGAAAGAATTAATTCCTTTAGAAATATATTGGCTGGTTTTGTAGCTATGACGATGGGAAATGCCGGTGACCAGTGGTTTGGGGGTGACGTGAGTTGTTCGGCAACCAGGAGAGTGGCAATTCAAGGAGCTTTTTTGGCGACAGATGGAGTGCTGGAGACATTAATGACAGTGTTGGATGAATGTGGTTTTTATCCGGCAGTAATTCAGAGAGAGATGGATAAGTATTTGCCATTTTTAACTACTACCAGATTATTAATGACAGCAGTTAAAGAAGGTATAGGGCGGGAAATTGCTCATGAAGCAATTAAAGACCATGCGGTAGCAGTAGCTTTGGAAATGAGAAAAAGCGGCAATCAAACAAATGATTTGTTAGATAGGTTAGCAGGAGATTCAAGATTAGGATTGTCAAAAGAGAAACTGGCTGAGTCTATTTCTAAACCAATTGAATTTGTAGGGAATGCCGCAGATCAGATAAATGATTTTGCCAACAGGGTAAAAGAGATTGTGGAAAAATATCCCAAGGCGGCCAAATACAATCCGGAAGAGATACTATAAATTGCTTTATTTTTAGTCTTGAGTTAGAGTAAATTATATGAAGACAATAATTAGATTAGTTTTAATGGGTTTGGCAGTGATGATTAGCGCTTATGTTATTCCCGGAACAAATGTTGACGGATTTTTTACGGCCGTAGTGGTAGCAGTGATTTTGACAATAATTAACGTTATTATTAGACCAATTGTGTCATTATTAACATTACCTATTAATATTTTAACTTTGGGTTTGTTTACTTTTGTGGTTAATGCTCTAATGATAATGTTGGTTTCTTCGATAGTTCCGGGATTTTTTGTATCAGGTTTGGGATCAGCAATTTTATTTGGAATAGTTTTGTCGTTGGTGAGCGGATTTCTGGATATGATTACGGGTTGATGAAGTGAGAATAGATTTCGACAAACAAAAAAATGAAGTAGAGTAAAAGGAGTAGTAAACCCTCTTTAACGGAAATAGTGTTCTTGGTTTTAGCAAAGCGGTAAAACAGGAAAAGATTAACTATTAGAAAAATCAGGCTAATAAGGTAGCTGTTACTAAGAATCAGAGTTTTGCCATAAACAAGGCTGAGTATTCCCATCATAAGAGAATTAAACGAAGCTGAGCCAATATAATTACCAAAAGCAACCTGGTTATTTTTGATAATGACAGAGCGAATTATCAATGATAATTCGGGAATATTTGTCCCCAGACTGGTAATCAGGAGGCTGATGATAAAAGGAGAGATTTTTAATATTTGGGCAAAATAAACAGTTTGCTCGACAATGAAATAACTAGAGATAAAAATAACTACAATTCCAAAGATCATTTTTTGAATGTCTTTGGATATCTTTGATTTTGATTGGCTGATTTTTTTTGCTTGATTAATGAGGTTTTTTTTGCTTTGAATATTGATGAGAAGAAAAATAAATAGGGCGATGGTTATGATACTGTCGGCTTGAGTAATTTTGCCGTCCATGATGGTGAGTGACGGTAGGGCGACGACAATCAGTGATGCCGGTAAATTAAAACCGCGGAATTCAGGAGTTACATGGATAGATTTACTGACTATAGCTAATAAGGGAATAATTAACATAAAAATAACAATTGAAGCTCCAACCAGATTGCCGACAAAAATTTCCGGAGTATTTTTGATAAGGGAATTTATCCCGACAGAGATTTCTCCGATGGAAGTAAATAACCCAAGTAAGATAAAAGAGACAACAAAAGATGATGTTTTGAGTTTGCGGGAAATTGTCTCAACAGATTTAACGGTTAAGCCGGAGCCAATCCAAACACCCAAAAAAGAAGACAGATATAAAATTAAATTGCCGATCATAATTCAGTTTAACATTTGAGATTAAGTGATGGAGTCGTGAGTGGAGATGATATCTTCCGGATGGTGGTTTTTGGGTAAATTATCAACAGGAGTTTTAAACTTGGAAAGTTCGGTAAGGTGGGATAACTCAATGATTTGATTGATGATAGTTTTGGCCAGGTAATTTAATGTAGGAATATTTTTGCGGATACGATTAGTAATAATAATATTGGCTTTAGTGGCAGCTTTTTGAATTTCCCAACCAGATTTATTAATTCTGGATTCTAAATCTTCTTTTTTTCTTTCTTGGGTAAGCCAACCAATATACTCGGAAACAGACATATCCGGCATAATAAATTCCTTGATAATTAGAGTATTTTTGTATTTTGATTTAATATATTTTTCTAAACGTGACCAACCACTCATTTCAATTTGGCAATAAATTATGGGTTTTGATTGATTAAAGGCGCAATCAAGACTTTTCTTAGGAAGCCCATAGTAGCTCTCTCCCCTTTTGATAAATTCCAAAAATTCATTATTTTTAAGGGATTCCAAAAATTCATTGGTTTGATAAAAGAAATAATCAATCTCGTTAATTTCATTTTCACGAGGTGGACGTGAGGTGGCAGTGATAGTTTTATAAAATAAATCGGGAGCTAAATTAATTATTTCATTGTAGATACTGTCTTTTCCGGCAGCGGCTAATCCACTGGCTAAAAAAACAATTTTGTCATATTTGATTTTTTTGTTTTTTGAAAAAGATCTTAAGGAACACCAGAGGCCATATTTTTTAATGTCGGGAATAAATTTTTGGTATTCGGGAAGATTTTTTTTAAGATGAGAAGGAATGAGACGCGGATTTGTGTTTAATAAGCATTCGATAATTTTTTTGCCGGAGTTAATGTCTTTTTGAGAAATGTTGGATTTCATAGGATATGTGTGATTTTACTATAAATGTGGGCTTAAATGGTAGAATAGTGTACTTTGCCAGGGTGTTGAAATTGGTATACAAGCATCGCTCAGAACGGTGTGTCG
>CAZWUG010000048.1:0-5761 GCA_964637525.1 uncultured Gammaproteobacteria bacterium
CAATGGTTACGCACAGAATCACTGCAAATTGAACAAATTTCTTGATCACTTACCGAAAAACACTCCTTACAAATTTTTGTCTCTTCTTTCATTTTTACCAACGACCTTACTAAATCATCCACATAGGCCTTAGGCGTATTTAACAGGTAGAAGACCAACCGAGTCGCTCCCTTAGGGCCAATCCCCGGCAACCGCTCAAAAGCATCAATCAAATTTTTAACTGACTTTGGAAATTCCGCCATAATTAAAAATATCTACGATCTATCATCTACGATCTAAAAACTAAAATAGTCCCTCGAGTCCTCCCATATCCTTCATCCTCTTGGCCGCTTGTTCTTGTGATTTTTTCATTCCCTTATTAATTGCTTCCACCAAAACTTTATTTTCCATTCCATTAATCGACAAAAACTTTACCCTTTGATCACCGCTCACCACCACCTTAACTCCATTCTCCTCAATTTCAACTGTTTCTGCTTCAACCGCTTTTTTTAATTTATAAGCTTGAGCCAACATTTTTGCTTTATCAAACATAATTATTTTTAATTTTTAATAGTCTTGAACCCATTATAACTTTAAAAACATTTTTTGTCTTCCCAACATCTAGCAACTAACATCTAATATCTAGTTTACCCAAATATATCCTTTGCCACATCATACAAATCTTTCTTGTCTTCTTCTTTTCCTCCCGCTAATTGTTCACTTATACTTTCTACCGGAGTATCATTTCTAATCACCAAAGGTTCTTTCTTGTTTTTCCCTAAAATACAATTAAAAACTAACTCCACTCCCAATACTTTAAATAAACCTTTCTCTACAATTTCCCTATTTTTAGCCTCCTCCAATCTATCTTTATGGAATGGATAGAAAACCTCTAAAGTTAAAATTCTTCCTTTTAATTTAATTGGTCGTGATGCTCTCAAAAAAGCTTCTACCGAGTGATTAAATGGCTTAACTGCCAATAAAATACTTCCCCATGACTCTTCAATTTTTTCCAAAGTTACCCCAGACACATCTACCGTGATAACAATATCTTCCTCTATTAAATTAGAAGCGCATTTTTCAATCTTCTTTTCCTTTTCTTCAGTCCTATTATCGTTTTTTTTTAAATCCTCTGACGGAGGAGGTAAACCAATTTCTGAGAAAAAATCGACTACCGCCAATTCCAAAGGCAATTGATCAATTTCTACCTCTTTCTCTTGTTTCGCCGTTCTGATCAACAGATTAATCCATAATTCAAGAGTTTTTAAATCCAATAAAGATGGGTCTCCTTTTCTAACCCCAATAGAAACTAACAATTTCTGTTGAAAATAATTCAGCAAGCCCCCCCTAAAATCTACCAGATTAACCCCAATATCAGCCATTTTTTCCAACTTTTCTATTATTTTAACCAAATTATTCCCCCACAAATCCTTTTCAAACTCTGCCACGGCATAATCCCCGCTCCGATTAATATAAAATTTCTCCACTAAGTCTAAAGTTAAATTATTTCCTACCGACAAAATTAATTCATTAAATCCTCTTTGCAAATTCCTAAAACTGCCATCGCTCTTACCTAAAATAAAATCCTCTGTCTTTTCATCAATTATTACCTCTTCCCCTTTAATAATCTTATCTAATGAACGTTTCAAATCAACTTTATTCCCTTTTCTAAAATCAACCTTAACCAATCTCGACAAAACTGTTTCCGGAATCTTGTCGGCATCAGTGGTACATAAAACAAAAACTGTATGTTTTGGCGGCTCTTCAATCAATTTCAAAAGTGCATTAAAGGCATCTTTAGTCAACATATGCACTTCATCAATAATAAACACTTTATATTTCAATTTCGTCGGCAACAGATAAGCCTTTTCTTTTAAAGCTCTGACATCTTCGATCCCCCTATTGGAAGCTGCATCCATTTCAATAATATCCATCGATCTGTTGCCAATTATTTCTTTACAATTATCACACTTACCACAAGACTCATTATCATCGCTTCTTTCCAAACAATTAATTGTTTTAGCTAAGATTCTCGCCGCTGAAGTCTTTCCTGCCCCCTTTGGCCCGGAAAACAGTAAAGACTGAGGCATCTCCTTAGCCTTTACTAAATCTTTTAATTTATCAGAAACATCAGGTAAATCTAATTCTGATAATATACTCGGCCGATACTTTAAATGAAAAACAGACATTAAGTCATTAAACCAAAGCCGGGCCGGCTTTACAATATCATCATCTGTATCATAATTAAATTTCTATTTTAAAATTGTCTTTTGCCTTATTTAGACATTAGAAATTAGATATTAGAAATTTATTTTAATAGGTTCTCCACTCCATGTAATAACCAATCATAAAGCACTTTCTCTAAAGTGGATTTTTGAAACACCACTTCATATTTTAACTTTTGAGTACAAATTACGATATCCCCCAGCCTGATAATTCCATCTACATCCTTATCTAACGACATCGGAAATCCCAAAACTTGCGGAATATAATCCTTTTGTCGATATTTAACGTTTAAATCCTTAGCCTTTTTCCTCCCCACAAAACACACACTCAACTCAACATTTTCTTCATAACCCTTCTCTATCAAAGCCCTATTAGCTAACTCTTTTATTCTACGATCTACCGTCAACGATCCACCAGCTGATTTCAACCCCCAATTTTTGACATGATTTATCAAAATCAAATTCTCCATACCTACAATCTAAGATCTAGCATCTAACATCTTTTTTACTATCTGCGATATTACTCCTCCGTCAACCGATCCCCCCAATTTAGTCATTACTTCCTTCATTACTAATCCAAAATTATTTCCTTTCTCAGTTATCACCTCCGCCACTGTTTGTTCTATTTGTTCTTTAGTAATTTCCGGCGGTAAATATCCTTTTACCACTTCAATTTCATAGTCCAATTGCTCCACTAAATCAGTCCTGTTTGCCTTTAAAAACATCTCCCGCGATTCTTCCTTATTCTTTAACTCTCTTCGCAACACTCCCATCTCATCACTTTCGGTCATCTTCCCCACCGGCAGCTGCATTTCTTTTTTATCAATCAAAGAAATAAGAAACCTTAAAACATCCACAAGTTTTTGATTGTGGCTTTTTAAGGCCTCTACACTTTCTTTTTTTATTTTATCTCTTAATATCATGTCTTCTGGAATTTTTTGCTCGACGCCGACACTTGTCCCGCCAAACAATTATTTTCTTTTTAGCATATCTTTCTTCCGAAGGTTTGACATAAGCAGTTCGCTTTCGTACTTCTTCAGTAATATCCTCTTCCAAACACAAACGGCGAAATTTTCCAATAATATCATCCTTAGATTCACCTTTTTTCTTTGCTACTATAATTGGCACCTAAATTAACACCTCCTTAATTTTCAATAATTGCCTATTGTACCTCTCTACCTCTGGCTTTGTAAACAGTTAATTCGATCTAAACTATTTACCAAACCATCACTGTTGTAATCAGCAATAGCTCCGGTGGTGCAAGAAACAGCACTCGGAGTCGTTGTTTTATTAACTGTACTGGGAGTAATAGTTTGAGCCAAAGATGAAACCGAACCCCCATCTTTTTTACACAAATTTAAATCCATCGAATTTACAATCCCGTCTTTATTGTAATCAGTTTTTGGATCGCATTCAACTACCGCCTTAGTTACAGAATCATCCGGAGTTGTTACCGCAGCCAAAGTTGGAGTCACTGATACCAACAAACTGGCATCTGCTTTTGTCTTAAATGTATAAGGGATCCCTCCATTATCAAAAACTTCATCCCCAACTCTAATTCTAAAATAATAGGTTGTTGACGGTCGTAATGAAGTCAAACTGACATTATGGCTGGTCATTGCCGAACTTTCAGCTGACATTAATACCAAACTAGCCGCAGTTGTCCCGTATTCCACCTTAGAAATTGATTCTTTGTTAGAAATCCAGGTAACCACTGCCGATTTACCGTCATCTCCGGAAACCACCGTTACCGACTGAGGTTCAACATCACTGGTGGCTCCACTCATAAAAGTTCTAACTTGACCAATGGCCAATACCACCAAAATCATCACCACCGCCAAAACTCCAAAAATCACCATTTTTTTTACATTTACCTTCTTCATAAGAACTTCAAAAATACTGCCGAAAGCAGACTAACCAAACCAAAAGAAATCAATCCAATAGTCATTTCTACGTTCCCTGTTTGTGGTAACTCTGTCGAACTTGGTATTGGAGTCGAAGTTGCCGTACTTGTAGTAGTAGATGTAGATGTAGGTGCAGATGTATTTGATCCCTCATTTATGACATAAGATCCGGATCCATTTTCACTACAAGAAATAACATCACCCGAAGTTGATGTTTTCACGATATTCGAATCAACCGTAGAACCGCTGGTACAGGAAAAAGCCACATTAGCTGTTCCTGTTGCCTTAGCCTTAAAATTAAACACCACCAAACTACCTGCAGCAGCAGTATTATCAACAGCGCTGTTGGCATAGCAGGTAAAACTAAACTTTCCCCCGCTTGATGTTCCAATCTGACAACTTCCGCCGCTGTCAAGATCACTAAAAACCATATCAGACGCTTTAGTTATAGAAATCAGCTCCAATCGAGACGAGTCATAAGTTCCCACACCGTCAACTCCACCTACAACTTCACCGCCCGAATCAACTCTGGCTGTTACATTAAAAGTCTCATTTAAAGTTTTGGTTGCACTGGCAGGATCTAAATATAATTTAGCTCCTGCATAAACAGTCTTTGCCTCAACCTGTGACATTAAGGCCAAAAACACAAAAATAGTTGATAACCAGGCAGTCTTCTTCATAACTTATTTAGTTACATTAATTTCTAATTTATTATTCCCTGAGAAAGTCAGAGACCTACTTGTGGAACTCTCCACTATCATAGTAACAGATTCTGTATCAGGAGTACCAGTCATCAAACTAATTTCCGTCTCTCCCTCAACCTTCGGTGTCACTACAAAAGATAAAACTGAATCAGTTTCATCAGATCTGATTGAACCGACTTCACCCAGTCCCCATAAAAATACTGAACTGATCAAACCTGTTTTGCTGTTAATTCCCGAGTTTTTAGTCACTTCAGGAAAACTTTCATTGCTGACTAACTTAGTTACGGTTAATTTTTCCGGATCATATTTAACATAAACCTCGACCGCATCTAAACTAACATCTCTTTTGCCGACTAAATTCAAATTAACCTCATAAGACTTGCCCAACTCCATCTCTTTAGTCTCAGTCTCAAAAATAAAATCAGCCACTGGTTCATCATTAATCTCGGTTTCTGCTATTTCTTCAGTTTCTTGAGAAACGTCACTGTTCACTACCTTCTTATCTAAAGAAGACACTAAAATAACACTCTCGACGACGACGACCACTGCTACTACCGGAATCAAAAATTTAATTAGATTATTTTGTTTCATCTTATTTTTAATAATTAATTATTCATCATCTATTGATGACAGGGAATCTTTAACCAAATTCAAATCTAAGGCATTAACTACTCCGTCCATGTTCAGATCATTTCCTCTGCCGCAACTTGGTTCTGCGTCAGCATTAACCGCATTCTTGACCAGAGAAAAATCAACACTATTAATTACCCCGTTTAGATCAACATCACCTGCCAATAATGTGTATTCCGAAAAATCATAAATATATCCGTCAGTCCCCAACAAACTAATATCACAGGTCGTCGTCTCATCCAATTTCCCGGTTTGACCGTCTTTACACATTCTTCTCTTTAAATGGAATGGGCCTTTGATCTTGACATAGTTAAAGTTA
>CAZWUG010000049.1:0-5685 GCA_964637525.1 uncultured Gammaproteobacteria bacterium
CGATTATTGAAAAGTTTTCGTCTTGAATTTTGGCAATATTGGCCATCCACGACTCCGTGAAATTATCCGGTAGAACATCGGTCTCTAAATAGCGACGATTCTTTTTAGCCCCAAAACCAACCGTCGGATTACCATGTCGTTGTTTGCCATTTAAGTAATCTAGGAGATAAGGTGGGTCAGTTAGGCAAAAATTTGCTTTTTCACCATTCATTAACTTAATTACATCAGCCTCTATCGCGGAGTCGCCGCACATGAGACGCGAGTCTCCCAAGGCATAAACATCACCTTTTTGGAATTTGATTTCGTCAATCTTTAATTTCTTTAATTCTTTTTCCAGATCAAAGATTTCGGTATTGGTATCTTCAACATCGAAAATGCTGTCGATTTCTTCGCTACTAAAACCAATATCTTTTAGTATGTTTTCGTCAAACTTGGCTAAAAGACCATAGTCGAATTCGCCTTGATTTTTATTTAATCGTAGGTTTAATTCCCTTTCTCTTTCAAGCTCCGGAATGTTTACATAAACAACTGGGATTTCTTTATATCCAAGCTGTTTAGCTACCTCCAGTCGGAAATGACCTCCGATAATAATGTTTTTCCGATTATCTGCACTATTCGCAATAATCGGGTCGACAATTCCGAAGCGATTGATACTCTCCTTCAACTGCTCAACCTGTTCCTTGCTCCACTTTCTGGGATTATATTCAGAAGGAACCAAATCAGTAACTTTGACCAGGACCGTTTTGATATTTGGTGTGTTGACCATAAAAAAACTCCTTAAAGTAGTAATATTCCGGCCCTGGCCTGGAGTGTATCTACTTTCGGAGTTTACAGGTTAAACACCTAAGCTCAATGTTGAGCTAAATAAATTTACCACAATTATCTTTTATCGTCAACACAGGTTTTTTATTGAATCAATTAATAGAACATCACCCTTCATATTTTCTTGTTCCCCTGCAATATGGAAATTTTGAACATCCAAAAAATTTTCCATATCTACCACTTCTTAATACCATTTTTGAATTACATAAGGGACAAAGTATTTCGTTGGTTTTACAATCATTACAAACTGTTCCTATTTGCCCATTTTCATCTTTAAAAGAATCGACACCTTTCTTCTCTTTGCATGACTTACAAATTATGGTTTCTGAATCATCTTCATGTAATTTATTTAAATCACTTACATAGTACATACCTTTACAGTATTTACAAAACCTACCATATCCTGACAAAAGTGAACTATCTTTAAAATCTTCATGTGAGCGAACCATCTTGCATTTTGGACATTGTTTCATCTCGCCATTTTGAAGGTTATTAATTGTTTGATGAATATTAGTCAAAAGATCATTATTACAATATTCACCGTTATTTATAAGTTCCTCAATTCTATTATTCAACGTAATAATTGGATCTTTTCCAATATTAAATTTATTTATTCTCAAGAATTTATATCCATAACTTTCTAAAATCTTTTGACGATAAATATCTTCCTCTGAGTAGTATTCTTCAAAGTTTGCAGCATTAATACCCTGGGTATTACGAAAATGTTCCTTAAATCCGTCATATTCAATGATAATTCTATGATCTTTAAAAATTTCATCTTTATAAATTAATAAAAAATCAACTTTATATTTTGGATGAGTATATGTTTTATCTAATTGGTTTAGATATTTGCCCAATTCAAACTGAGGAATAAATTCAACATTATCTTTGTGGTTTGTCCAAAAACTAGTTTGATAGAACCAATTTAATACCTCTGGTTCCATATCTGATTTTTTATCTACTTCAGTAATGTCATGTTCTTTTTTTGCTTCTTCCAAAACATATGAGTAATGACGCAATGCATCACCGATTGAACCATTATATTTTTCAATTTGCTTACTTAATACAAAATGCATACATTCTTTTGCACGACTAAATCCAACATTAAGTCTTTGGGCTTTTATTTTTCCATCTTCTTCGCTATCTACATTACTAAGGTCCTTTATAAAAACACCCCATAAATGATCATCCTCATTTGTTGCGACCATTGAATAATACACAATGTCTCTTTCTTCTCCTTGGCATGTGTCAAAGGTCATTATCTTCAGTTTTAATTTTTCGTAAAAATAATCTTTTTCTGGAACCTTACTGATAAATTCAACTATTCTTTTTTGTTGGTTTGTGTGAGGTGTTATAATTCCGACACTTTGAACGGACCCTAATTCCTTTAATTTAATAAGTTCTGACACAATGAACTCAACCTCCATTGTGTTTGTGTTTGGTACTATTTCTGTTTTACCATCATGTTCAATATTTTTGAATTTCAATACTTCATTTATTGGTTTACCACGAATCTTCATAACCTGAAGACTGCTCTGATAAAAATATTTATTAGAATACGAAATTATTTCCTTATACCCTCTAAAATGTTTTAGTAGTTGGGTGTTGTAGTTACTTATAAACTCAAAAAATTCAAGAATAGATGTTTTGATATTAAATTTTTCAAGTTTTACTAATTTAATTTCATCTTTTGAGACATTTTTAATAAATGAGTCTTTCAACTGACTTAAATATTTCCTGTTTTCGTCTCCTCTTGCTTGTGCAGTTTTTACGTTACTAAATTGTTTTTTGTCTCCTAAAATTAATATTTTTTTTGCCCTTAATAGTGCAGGAAATGCCTGTGCAACGCTGACTTGTGAGGCCTCATCAATTATTACTAAATCAAATAATTCAGGTTCTAGGGGAATGTATTCGGCATAATCTCTTATTCCTGCAAGAATACACGGAAACGCATTCTTCAATTTCATAAATTCATCCCTTGGAAATTTTGTTTTTGATTGAATTATCTTTTTAAGTGCAGCAGCAGTTGCTGTATGGTTGTTCGAAAAGTCTAATACACGTTTATCCATGATGTTCGCCATTTGCACAGTCAAAAGATTTTCAATACATTTTTTTTGGCTTAAGTAATTAAACTCAGGAATATCTGCAAAATTCTTATGAACTTTTTGACCAAGACTTAGATACCTAGATAAGCTTGAAAAATCCGTAATACTAACTTTTAAAATTTTATTTTCAGTAAAACTATCAACATCTCTTTTTTCAAGTCCCGAACTAATTGCAAATCTCGGGTATTTATCAAGGATTGTATTAATATATTCAATATCCTCATAATTACTCAATGTTAGTTGAATAACGTTGTCTATTTTTTTTAAATTTTCTAGTTCATTGTTGGATAAATCTCTATCAGTAAATGAGGAAATGTCTTTAACTGCAGTTTTGTATAGCGTAGACTCTTTTTTGTGGAAATCTTTAAAACTTTTAACGGATTCTATGGCAAATGTAAATTTTTGTAAGTCAACTAAGGTATTGATATTAAATGATTCTCTAATATCATTTGGTATTTTTTCACTAATTAACAATATGTATTTTTCATTATTTATAATTAGGTTATTCAATTCTTCCCTGAGAGTATTGTTTTTTACTAAACTTGAAATTGTTTTATTTAAATCGATATTTTTTATTGATTCAGGCAGGCTTGTTTTATATTCTGCAACTTTATCCAATATAATTTTTATCTGTTTCAAAGATTTTAAGTGTTGATGTGGATTGGTAAATTCATTCGAATTAAATGAATTATTAAACTTTTTATTTAATATTTCAGCCTCTTTTGAGTGGAATAAATACCCCAAAATTGGTAGTTTTATTTTTTGATATTGCTCGGTGAATAAACTTATTTGTTGATAATTTAGATCAGAAAATATTACCGGAATATCTAATTCGTATAATTTATTTCCAAAAATAATCTCAAGTTCATCCAGTATCTTTTTAATAAATCTTAAATTATCAGTTAAATTGTTAATCTCCCAAATTTGTTTAGATTTTTCAATTGAAAGTAATTCCAACAATAATGATGATTTACTAATTTCATTTTCATACTTTTCAACTTCTTCGAGATTTGATTTATCCCAACCTAAGCTATCGGGAGTTTTTATAATCTTTTGTGAGTATTTTTTGACAATTTCGTCACCCAACAAACTTCCAAGTTCGTCAATTATATTACTAAGCACCTCGATCTTATCTTTAATAATAGTTATTTGCTCTTCTGTCGGTTTTTCCTTCAATTCAATGTTGTATTTGTTATCCAAAAGTTTTTCTTTAAGTGAAATCATTGTCGATCTCAAATCTTCTATGTGTAATCCCGAATCTTCGGTATACTTCATTTCATCGATTTCTAAAGGAAATCCTTTTTCTTCAAAATAGGATTCTAATTTAAAAAACTCATATATTTCTTGAAGATCAATATCTTTTGAAGTAATAATTTCTGCTTCAATATCTTCCTTTAATCCATTTAAATTCTTGTCAATATTAATTTCTAGGTCATTGTAATTTTTCTTTACTGCCAAATAATTATTGGTGATAGCTCTCATTGAAATCGGACTTAGTATCTTTGAATACGCGTTGCCGATTTTACCTAGTCGAAGTACTGGATTCTGAAAGTTATCGTCAGTTCTTACCTTGTTAAGAGTTTCTGTGATTTTATCCTCGACCACATCAAGAGCTTCTTTCTTATCTGAAAGTACCAATATTGACTGATCTTTCAGAATAGCGTTAAAAATTACAGCAGTTATAGTGTGACTTTTTCCTGTACCAGGTGGTCCTTGTACGATTACGTATTTACACTCATCATTTTTTAAAGCAGACAATATTTGTAATTGTTCCGAATTCAAAGGAATAGGACTCTGAAAAACTAGTTTTTCAGGAACTCCTTTATCGTTCCAATCTTCTTCAATTTCTAAATTGAAGTTTTTAGGATCCTTTTCAATAAAATCTTCAATCAGTGTATTAAATGCACCTGCCAAAATATTATTGTCCGAAGATAATAACTGCAATATCTCTTCATAATCATTCACTAACGCCTCATCTGATTTATCAAAAAGTGTCAGATAAGACGAGTTTGATACTCGAACCAAGAGACTTTTTGAAATTTGGCTTTCGCTTGAGGAAATATCAATACTTTTATCTAACTCAAAAAAATTAATTATCTCTGCAAGAATTTCAGAGATTACATCTTTAAAATCTTCTTGATGCTGAGCTAAATATATGATTCTCTCTGCAACGCCCTTCAGGTTACCTTTTCTCTCTTTTTCTTTGTTATATTCTTGGACAATAAATTCTATGGCTTTTTTATTTACATAAACTTGAGAATCAAATTCAATATTGAATGAATCATTTTGTTTATTTAAGTTTAAAGGGATGTAGAAAATTGGATATTTAACTTTATTAAATGAAATATCACAAAAATATAAATAGAATTCTTGTTTATCTAAAATTGTCCTATTTCGTTCAATTTCGTAAATTTCTGAAAATAAGTCTCCAACTTGGAATGTATTAAAGAATGAAGTTATGCTCGTTTTTACATCTTTAAGCTCAAATAAATCTTCAAGTTGGTTGACAATATTGACCTTTTCTTTTGCAAGAATCATCTTAATTACTTCGGATATCTTGTTTTCTAGTAGTGATGATAAAATCGCCGTTAATTCTTCTTCCATTAAATAAATACTATTTTCATCTCCAAGATTGAGTGTCTCAATTGGTTTTTCAAGATTTGAAACAAATGGTATTACCAAATCAGCCTTAATTGCCTTTGAAGTTTCTTCCATCGCCAAAGAAAGAGCTTGATCATATTCTTTTTTATGCAATACG
>CAZWUG010000050.1:0-5571 GCA_964637525.1 uncultured Gammaproteobacteria bacterium
ACTAATTAAAATATTTAAATGTTTTGCTAACTCGGTTTTATTATTTTCCATCATGTCTAACTGGATAAGTGTTTGATATGTTTGCACCAACGCCGGATTATATGAAACCGCTATTTCATAACCTTTCCTGGCTAAATCTAATCTTCCAATTTTATAAAGTATATTAGCCTGATTATGATAAGCATCCGCATAATTTGGTTTTATCGCAAATGACTGAGCAAATCCTTTAATAGCATTTTCATACTGTCCCAACTTATCATAATCATCACCAATATTATTCCAAGCATTATGACTATTTGGTGACACTTGGCAAGTGTTTACCCACAAATTATGATTCGTCTGCCAATCAACATTTCTTAAAAATATTCTTACTCCATAAAAAGCCATTAATATCGATAAAAACCCAACAATTAATATTTTTTTTGACTCCCAAAATTTTTCTAATATTATTGCCATCAACAAAGCCATCCCTAATGAACCAAGAAACATATATCTTTCTGCCACTAACCAACTTACTTTTACTGGAGCCATCGATGGAGCTGCAGCTCCAAATATAAAGGCTAAAGCAAAAAATATTTTTTTATCTTTAATCCAAAACCAAACTAAACTCCCCAAATAAGTCATTATTACCAACCAATTTAACCAAACCGGAATAGGGTATAGTGTATGATATAAAGTCAAATCAGTCGGCATCAAAATTAACTGCAAATATTTTGTCATTGCCGTTGGGTATTGAAAAAACGGATTATAAAAAATACTCTCTGAAGCATTAATTCCCGAATTTACCGTATTTACTCTATCTAATATCTTTGGTAACAAAATCAATAATGCCAACACTAATAATGACCCAAAAGTAACCAATATTTTTCCAGCATTTATTTTTTTCTTTAATTGATTCTCAAAAGATACCCAATACAAAATTATCAAAATTGCCAAAGCCGTTGATCTCACCCTTTCCGCAAAAAAAGCAAAAACTAAAGAAGCCAAAAAATAATACAAATATTTCTTCTTTTCTGTTTTTGAATAAAGAACAAACAAGCACAATGATAACAATACAAATAAAGCGTTTAATAAATATGGTTTCCCTGAAATCCAAGAAACTGCTTCCACATGAATCGGTAAAAAAGCAAAAATTAAAATTGCCAAATATGGAACTATACCTTCCTTAAACAAAAGTTTTAAACACACAAAAGCCACCAATAATATTAATAAATACAGTATTAAGCTTGTCACGTGGTAAGCCACCGGACTACCAATACCAAAAATTACTGCCAAAAACCAATTTATCAAGCCTATCATCCCTCCAGCAAAACCATTTTTAAAATTCATTATTTCTGGATTTTGCGGAATCGTAGCATAATCGTCCGACACAAAGTCTCCCCACAATGAATTAAAATAAACCCCTACAACTCCTAAAACTAAAATCAACAAAAACTTCCAATTCTTACGTATAATTCCTCTTATTCCCGTTACAACTTCAATCTCTTTTTTCTCCTCCACCAACAAATTCTCTTTCCTTAGCCTTTTTAATTTCTTCTGCGACATACTCCATTCTAGCAAACTTTATTTCCACAAAATATACATCATAAAATACGTCATTGCGAGAAGCAGTTGCAGTAGCGACGAAGCAATCTCGATGGAATCTCACCTTACAGCTCTAGTTTCCCAAAAAACTCCCCCACCTTCTCTTCACTATGTCTCAATCTCATATTCTTTACTTCAATAGTTGCCACATCAGCCACCACTGTTTTAATTGATTTTTCTTTTACTGGTTTTACTAATACCGCATGTTCCAATTTATAAAAATCCAAAACTTTTTTAAATGTTTTTTTATTTAATTTTGACACATCAGCCATAACTACCAAATCGAATGGAGAAGTATTTTTTAAATGTTTTTTAAAAATTTCCACATACCCTTTTTGGGTTGGATCTTTTATTTCATTCGCTGTAGCCAATATATTAGTCATCAAAATCTTTTTAGCTTTACTTTGGTTATATGCCTCGACCATACCTGTTGGCAAAAAGTTTGGCAACACCGATCCATAAGTTGTCCCCGGGCACAAAATAATTACTTCAGCGTTTTTTACTGCCTCTGTTGCTTCCTTAGTTGCTTTTACTTGTGGTTCTAACCAAATGTCTACAATCTTATCGTCCGACATTCTCAAATCGTCTACAAAATTTTCTCCCACATACTCCTTTCCCGAAGTAGTTTTTAAACAAATATTTGATACTCCAACTGACACGGGGATAATTTCTCCTTCCAACTTTGCCCCAGTTAATTTAGAAAATAAAGCATCAACTTCACCCAAATTACCCATTTTTTCAGCTAAATATTGAAAAAATGTATTCCCAAAATTACGACCCCGACCATCACGATATCTCAACATATCCTCCCAAAGTTCCATTTGTTTTCCATCATTCCACAAGGAAATTAAAGCTCTCCAATAATCCGAAAAAGCCAACACTCCGCCACGTTCATCAGTACGAATTCTGCCAGTATCACCACCACTATCAAAGGTTGTTACCACTGAACTAATATTTCTAAATCCTGCCTTAACTAAGGCTTTATTTACCACCGGCATTCCAGTCCCTCCACCGATAGTGCAGATCCTAGTGTTTAAATTCATAATCAATATTATACAATATGTGGTACAATAACCTTGCAACAAGAGTTCTGAGACAAATCCCAGTGGGAAAGTTGTAAAACTATCAGAAACTCTGACCCCGCACTCGCGGGGTTTTATTTTATGGTGATAATTACTTTCTTTTCTAACCTTCCATTATTTACATACTTACGTCATTGCGAGGAACAGTTACCATAGTGACGAAGCAATCTCATTGGAATCTCATTAGCTAAATAATGTTAAACTAAACCATGTTTTCTTTAATCAAAGAAATCAAAGCAATTTACAAATGGCGAGAACTACTTTGGCAAATGGTTGCCCGCGAAGTCAAAGCTCGTTATAAACAATCAGTTTTAGGCTATTTTTGGGTTATATTAAATCCATTAGCTCAAATGTTAGTCATGAGTTTTGCTTTTTCTATTATTTTAAGAATCCCCACTTTTGCCGCCGCCAACATTCCTTATTCTATATTTCTTTTTGTTGCTCTTTTACCATGGAATCTATTTTCCAATTCTCTTGGTTCTGCCGCCTCATCATTAGTCGGTTCCGGCAGTTTAATCACCAAAATTTATTTTCCTAGAACTATTTTAGTCATTTCCACTATTTTTGCCAAAATTATCGATTTCCTTTTTGCTTTAACTATATTAGTTGCTTATATGGTTTATTTTCAACTTCCTATTAATTGGAATATCTTGTGGGTTATTCCTATTTTTATCATTCAACAAATTTTTACTCTGGGATTATCTCTATTTTTTGCTGCTGCCAATTTACTTTATCGCGATATCCAATATCTTTTAAGTATGATTTTATTGCTCTGGATGTATGCAACTCCAGTAATTTATTCCGCCGATTCCATTCCTGCCAAATATAGAATTCTTTATCAAATCAATCCTATGTCCGTCATCATCAACGCTTATCGTCAAGTAATTCTTGGTGGAGGAGAACCAAAATATTCTAGTTTAGCCATAGGATTGGTAGTTTCTTTCGTCACGTTGTTAATTGGTTTTGCCTATTTCAAATCCCGCGAAAAAATCTTCGCCGACAACATTTAAAATAATCCGTCATTGCGAACGTCAGTGAAGCAATCTCGCTAGAATTTACCCCAACTTTTAGTTATTTCTTTAATACATCATTGCGTCTGCCTGCCGTTAGGTAGGAACGAAGTGAAGCAATCTCGCTAATATGTTCTCAAATTTTGATAAATAAAGGGCGCCGGGGTATGTGGTGTTGGTGGTCGACAAATGTCGCCATTCAACACCACCCCGGCGCCTGCTTTCAATCAGAGATAAAACTTTTTGCATCCGCCTTCAGCAATCACTTGTTCAGCAGTAATCACGACCGGATGATGCTCCTGAGTATGAGTCAAGTCCTTAATTTGCTCCGAAGTTGCACCTGGACCAACGAGTATATGGCTTACGTTGCCAATAGGTTTTACGCGCTTGGCCGATCCCGTAGTTACAAAGATAGTTTTTTCACCAACCTCAGGGAAACCATTCGCAAAAGTGAGTACAGGATATTTTTGTAACCGTTGCGATAGATCTCCATCCATGGAAGAAACCACATAGGCTCTTCCATTAGTTTGAAACAAAGATTCGAGAACTGAATCCATCCAGTCATTTCGCAGTAGAAGCATCGCCATTTTGCAGGGTAAGGAATGAATAAAATCGTAATAGTCGTTCGACCCAAGAAATGCGTGTTTCACAACAGTCTCATCCCATCCGTCCATACCTAACAAGAGACGTCTTATATGCGAAAAAGAAGATTCCTCCTTCGCATTTTTGTAGGCAGCCCACAGCGTGCCGTACAAGAAATTCGTGTCATAGAGGTAGATAGATACACCCTGGTTTTTTTTCACCATTTCCATAATTTCCTGAGAAAGAATACCTGACAATACTAGTAGCTGCGTCATTAAAAAAACACCTCCATATATTTGAGTCCTAAGCCAAAGCTTGAGCTCAATCTAAACACTATTTAAAAAAATAATGTTCACATCAAGCCCAAGCTTTTTTATCTCTGACTGTAAATGTACTTTTCTTAAAAATTACCAAAACCGCAATTGGTTTTTTAGCTTTAAGAAACGCCCCAATTATACTCAAAAATTACTATTCCGTCAATAATATAGGACAATATTAGTTATTTTCCTTGCGCGATTATTGCGCGATTATTGCGCGATTCGCATTAAGACTATATACTATAAATAGATGTTTAAACCAAAATACACTTTAACCGACGAGATTCTCAAAAACATTAGCTATATTTCAGAAGTAAAAAACTTTATTGAAACTGCAAAAATTATTCCGGTGTCAGAAATAAAGCTTCAAAGAATGGCTTTAATTCGTATGTCACAGGGGTCCACTGCTATTGAAGGAAATATTTTAAATCAAAAACAAGTTGAAAACATTCTTGCTGATAAGAAAATTGACGCCCCAAATAGAGATATTTTTGAAGTTAAAAACTATCTTTCAGCTTTGAAATATATTGGCACTTTCGTCAAAAAAAATCGCAAATTATCATCAAAAACAATTTTAAAAATCCATCGTTTAGTCACTCAAAACACTCTTGAGCCAACCGACTCAGGTTGTTTTAGAACTAAACCAGTTTATGTTGTTCGCCATTTTTTTGGACTAAACAAAAAAATCATTTATACCGCCCCCACAGCCAAGCAAGTTCCTTCTTTAGTTTCTGAGTTAGTTTCATGGATTAATCAATCAGAAAACAACAATATTCACCCTATTGTAGTCGCCGCTATTGCCCATCAAGAAATTGCTGCTATTCATCCATTTGCTGATGGTAATGGTCGTACTGCTAGGGCTCTAGCCACTCTTATCCTTTATCAAAAGGGTTATGATTTTCGCCGTTTGTTTGCCCTAGAAGATTACTATAATTCCGACCGTCAAAAGTATTATCAAGCTATTAATTGTGGTGAAAAATATTTTTCAGACAAAAA
>CAZWUG010000051.1:0-5454 GCA_964637525.1 uncultured Gammaproteobacteria bacterium
GTTAAAACCATGACTCCTAAAAAACCTCATTCAGCTTTACGTAAAATCTGTAAAGTAAAATTGAGTAACCGGAATCTGGTCACCGCTTATATTCCCGGAATTGGTCATAATTTAGCTGAACACAGTATTATCTCTATTCGTGGAGGCCGTGTTCGGGATTTGCCTGGTGTTCGTTATCACGTTATCCGGGGTAAATTTGATGCCGGTGCTGTTACTGGCAGATTACAGTCTCGTAGTAAATATGGTGCCAAAAAACCTAGTGCCAAAACAGCTTAAATTACTAATTAACTAATTTACTAAATAACTAATTAACTAAACTATGTCCAGAAAAGGAACCAGTAAAATCAGAAAAGTTGAACCTGATACTATTTACAATAGTGTTTTAGTCAGCAAAATTATTAACTCAACTATGAAAGATGGTAAGTATACTGCTGCCGAAAAACAGATTTATCAGGCCCTTGAGCTTCTTAAAAAAGATTTTCCAAAAGAATCAGAACTCGAAGTCTTGGAAAGAGCTATAGAAAACATCAAACCAAAAATTGAAGTTCGACCTCGCCGTATCGGTGGTGCCGTCTATCAAATTCCTACTCCAGTTCGTGGCAATCGTCAAAATGCTTTAGCAATTCGTTGGTTGATCACTGCTTGCCGCGCTCGAAGCAATAAACAATATCACTCTTTTGCCCAAAAAGTCGTCGCTGAATTAAACGATGCTCTTAGCAATAGTGGTTCTGCCGTTGCTAAAAGAATGGAAGTTGAGCGTATGGCTGAGGCCAACAAAGCCTTTGCCCATTTACGTTGGTAAACCAATCTTAGATTTTTATAAAAATTCCCTAGTTTAAGGTATTTTTGTGGTTTTTTAAATTAAACTTGATAAACCCCCTGAAATTGGTAAACTTAATCAATGTCTTTATTCTCAAAACCAAAAGTCGTCATCTGGCCCAAAAGCAAATCGGTTGAAATTTATCTCAATAAAAAAGAAAATAATTTTTTTAGTCTGGACATTGATCTTTGGGTCAAACAAACAGAAAAAGAGTTAGAAAACCTTTCCTTGTTCTTACAACAAAATAAAATAACTTCATTTTCTGTCTTAATCCCTGACAACATTGTTGTCACCAAATCTTTTGTTTACGATACTAAAATTGATTCTATTGATGTCAAAGAAGTTATTGGCTTAGCTTCAAATACAGTCGATTTTGACATTAGCCCGGAATATCTTAATTATTCTCTAATTCAAGGTGAAGATAAAACAATTATTAATGCTTTAGTTTTTAACAAATCCAAATTCGAGATTCTTAAAGAGAACCTTTTACTTTTAAAATCTCAAATTGATAATTACACCCCGGTATCTACCGCCATTTCCAATGTAGTTTCTAAAATATTTTTAGGTGAATTTTTTCTGGTCTATCCGCTTAATAATAATGAGTGTACTTTATTATTATCAAAAAACAATCAAATTTATCTAACCGCTAACTTTAAAAAAGTTAATTTAGATATTCAAAAAACTATTAACTACGCTCAGCTTTATTTTAGTAATCCGGTCAAAAAAATTTACTACCCTGAAATCTTAGATGATGAAATTATAACTTCTACCCAAGTCGAAAAGACTCCCTATAATGAAAATCAAATTGTCCAGAATTTTGGTTTCCCCTCAAATCTTCCTCTACCGGTTGTCGGCCTTATCCATGATATAATTAAAGCACCCAAAGATAATAATTTAACTCAAACTCCAAAGATGAATAATAAAAAGAATTTATTACCTATAATAGCTGTAGCAATCTTTTCCTTTGCTGTGGTTTCTTTCCTCGTTTATTTCTTTTTCAATAAAAGTAAACAAGATCAAATTATTGATACTAATCAAACCAGCGAAAATATTACTCCAACTATTTCTCAAGAAATTAGTCCTACTCAAATACCTACTCCAACCGTCGCTGAAATCGACAAAAATATCAAAATCCAAGTTCTCAATGCCACCGACATTAATGGTCAGGCTGCCACTCTCAAAGCTAAATTAGTCGCTTTGGGTTTTGAAAATGTTTCTACAGGCAATGCTTCCGCCAATGCTACTCAAAATTCTGTTCAAGCTAAAAAAGTCACCGTTTCTTCATATTTCGAATCTTCTCTAAGCGATTTCTTCCCCGGGAGTTACACTAGTGATCTAAAAACTACTTCAACTTATGACATAGTTTTTACCATTGGTACCAATCTTAGTACTGGTGCTAGTGCTGTTACTAAAACTACAGTTACCCCAAGCAAAACCGCCACTGCTTCGCCTACCAAAGCCTCCACCACTGCCACTCCCACTATTGAAGAATAGGTTTTTACACTAAATAAATTAATCCCCCGTCTAAGCGGGGGATTTTTATTTATAAAAATTGCCAAAATAAAACCCCGCTCTTAAAGATAATGACAAATGTCAAAATCCCAAGCAGGGTTAGCATTAGTTCTTTAAAAGAAAGGTATGGGTGTATGTATTGTATGTGGATATATGAATGGTCTTGTGGCTACTTAAGTAGATTTAAAAAATATCTTACTCCTGAGAACAGATCTCCGGAAGTCATAAGTATATACAAAATAACCAGGATACCTACCGGCAGTAATATTTTTGCTGCTGTCCAGTAATTGTCTTGCACGTGAAGTTTCCTTCCGGCAAGTTTTTCCCTGTTATTCTGACAATCATTATCATTTGTATAGCCGTCGTAATCATAACGACTCTTCCAGCCACCCATTTACGGCACCTCCTTTCTCTTCCTTTTAAAGGTCTTGGCTCACTGCTGAGATAGGTTATTAACAGCCTTTTGTTTTTTAGTCTATCTCTGCAATAAACTATTTCAGTATATAACTTTTTTGTATAAAAATCAAAATTATAGGATATTTTTATTTTTAATTTGCATTTAACCCCTCCTTTGACTTACAATGTGACTACTTATGAAACTTTTAATCACCGGCGGTTCAGGTTTTATTGGTTCAAATTTTATTAAACACTGGTTTACCACCCATCCTGATGATTCTATTATCAATCTCGACAAGATGACCTATGCTGCCAATCCCCGCAATTTAACCGAATTTGAAGGTAAATCAAATTATCAATTTGTCAAAGGCGATATTTTAGACCAAAATATTGTTGACCAATTAGTTTCTCAGGTTGATACTATTGTCCATTTTGCCGCTGAATCGCATGTTGACCGTTCTATTGATGACCCCTCGCTTTTTGTCCGTACCAATGTTTTGGGTACTTACAATCTGCTGATGGCTGCTAAAAAATATAACTGCCGTTTCCATCATATCTCTACTGATGAGGTTTTTGGCTCTATCAAAATGGCTTCAAGTGACCAATTCAGTGAATCCACCCCTTACGACCCATCCAGTCCTTATTCTGCCTCTAAAGCTTCTTCCGATCATTTAGTCCGATCTTTCTATAAAACTTTTGGCCTTCTTACTACTATCAGTAATTGTTCCAACAATTATGGCCCTTACCAACATCCCGAAAAAATGATTCCCCGTTCCATCACTAATCTTCTGACTGATCAAAAAATCAAAGTTTATGGTCAGGGTTTAAACTTCCGTGATTGGCTTCACGTGGAAGATCATTGTCGGGCTATTGAGCTTATTTTATTAAACGGAAAAATCGGCCAAACTTATTGTATCGGCGGCTTAAAAAAAGGCACTTCCAATATGGAATTAGTTAAACTTATGCTCAAGCTTATGGGTAAAGATGAATCTTCCCTCGAATACGTCGCCGATCGCCCAGCCCATGACAATTATGCTGTAAATTGGGATAAAATTAATCGTGAATTGGGTTGGGAGCCAAAATATGACCTGGAATCCGGTCTTAAACAAACTGTTGACTGGTATACCGCCAACACTTCTTGGTGGCAGGAAACCAAAGCCGAAGCTGAAGAATTTTATCAGAAATTAAATAGTCCTAAAAAATAAATTACAAATTATTTTCCCGCCTTATTAAAGAAAGGGGAAAAAGAAAGATTGAATAGATGAACTTTATAAAAAGTAACCAGATAAACGGGATTGTTACTATTGAACCTCAGGTTTTTGCTGATGATCGGGGTTTCTTTATGGAAACTTATTCCCAAAAAATTTTTACTGAGAATGGTATCGACGTTGATTTTGTTCAAGACAATCATTCTCATTCTTCCCAGGGTGTTCTTCGTGGCCTTCATTTTCAAAAACCGCCTTACGCTCAGGCTAAATTAATTCGAGTTACCCAAGGTGAAGTCGTCGATATCGCTGTCGACATTCGGCCTGACTCTCCAACTTTTGGTAAATGGGAATCAGCCCATCTTTCCGCCGAAAACAAACAAATGTTTTTTATCCCTGTCGGTTTTGCCCATGGCTTTTATGTCATCAGTGAAACCGTCGATTTTCAATATAAGTGTAGTAATTACTATCATAAAGAATCCGAAGGTGGCCTTTTGTGGAACGATCCCGAATTAAATATTTCCTGGTTTGTCCAAGGTCAGCCAATTTTATCTGCCAAAGATCAAGCCTGGCCCACCCTCGCCCAATCCAAAGACGAGTTGACAAAAATTAAGTGGTAATTATTATTAGTTGCCCTTTTTGAGGGAAATTTCAAAAATATCAAGGAAAATAATTTACATATGAAACCAAAAATTATCGGTACCGGTTTATCTGGTTTAGTCGGTTCCCGCATTGTCAAACTTTTAAGTGATAAATACGAATTCATTGATTTTTCTCTCGATACTAACGTTAATATTTTAGATAGAGAAAACCTGACTGCTGCCTTTGAAAAAAATCAAGATGCCGTCGCTGTCCTCCATATGGCTGCCTTTACTGACACTACTGCCGCCTGGGAACAAAAAGGGGATAGAACCGGCATTTGTTATCAATTAAATGTTGAAGGTACCAAAAATATTTTAGAGTTAGCCCGAAAATATAATCAATATTTAATCTATATCTCCACTGATTTTGTTTTTGACGGTACCCAAACTACCCCTTATACCGAAGATGACATTCCCAATCCTATCGAATGGTATGGCGAAACCAAATATTTAGGTGAAAAGGTTGTTTCCGAATCGGGTCATCCTGCTGCCATTGTCCGGATCACTTACCCCTACCGGGCTGATTTTGCCGCCAAACCGGATATTGTCCACAAAGTTTTAGCTAAATTGCAAAATGGGGAAATTGTCAAAATGTTTTCCGATCAAATTTGTACCTATACTTTTATTGACGATATTGCCAACGGTTTAAATAAAATTTTAGAATTGAAACCAAGAGGAATTTATCACCTGGTTGGTTCCTCTTCTCATTCTCCCTATGACATGGCCAAGCTTGTTGCCGAAGTTTTCGGCTATAATCAAAATTTAGTCCAACCATCTTCTTTAAAAGATTTTGTTAAATCACAGCCAGAGGGAAGTCGTCCTTGGCAAAAAAACCTCATTACTTCCAACCAAAAGGTTAAAGATTTGGGAATTGAAATGA
>CAZWUG010000052.1:0-5340 GCA_964637525.1 uncultured Gammaproteobacteria bacterium
ATTTTGTCAAACGGGTGGCCCGAATTCAAAAAGACAAAACCAATTTACCTCTCACTGAAATTTTTCTTAAAGTCATCAAAAAGTTTAATTTTTTGAAATATGTTTTAGTTCATAGCGACGTCACTTTACTCAAACAAATTGATCGGCTTTACGCCCATCTCAAAACTAGCCTGTCTGTCGAAAAAATCGATCTTCATCAATGGATGGATAATTTAGACACTTTGGTTGAAAACGAAATTTCTATCAACAGTTTGCCCTTGGTTGATGATCTGGACAATAGTATTCGACTCATGACGGTTCACAAAAGCAAAGGTTTAGAATTTCAACATGTCTTTTTGATCAAAGTTTTATCTGGTCGTTGGGATAATTCTGCTTCTCGTACCAATATTAAACTTCCTTTAGGCATTATCAAAACCGATATTTCTTCGATTTTGCTGGACAAAGATGTTGAAGAAGACCGCCGTCTTTTTTATGTGGCTCTGACTCGGGCCAAAAACCAAATCTATATTTCTTACACCAAGTTTAACGACTCCGGTCGCGAACAGCTGCCTTCTATTTTTATCAACGAAATCAATCCGTCTCTCATTCAAAAAGTTTCTTCCGGCCTTAACACCGAAGTCCCCGCCTTACAAAATTTATTTACTCCTGCTATTCCCAAAGTGGCCTCCTTCAATCTTTCCGGTTATCTCCAAAATTATTTGGCCACCGAATATCGTTTTAATATTACTCATCTCAATTCTTATCTTCGCTGCCCTTTGTGTTTTTTCTTCAAAACTATTCTCAAGCTCCCTGACGTCAAAAATTTAAGTGCCTCTTTCGGTACCGGTGTCCACGCCGCCCTCAATTATCTTTTTAATATTTACAAAGATCAAAACACTCTTATTCCTCTGGAAAAATTCCTTTCAGTTTTTCAGGATAATCTTCAAAAACAAAATATTTCTCCAAAAGATTTTGAACTGCTTTTAACCAAAGGCCAACCGATTTTAACTGATTATTACCAACATTATCAACACGATTTCAACGGTAATTGTTTTACCGAACACGATTTTAAATTTTATAACGCTCGTTTAGGCGATATTCCTTTAACCGGTAAAATCGACAAAATCGAACTTCTTGATGGCAAAAATGTTAACGTCGTCGACTTTAAAACCGGCAAGCCCGACTCTAAATACCAGCAACTTTCTCCGGACGGTGATTATTTTCGCCAGTTAGTTTTTTATAAACTTTTGTGTCAACACTCCATTGGTTTCCCTTATCATGTCCAGTCGGGGACTATTGATTTTATTGAAAAAGATAATCGGGGAAATTTCAAAAAAGTTGATTTCCAAATTACCGACGACCATGTTTCCCAATTATCTCAATTAATTACCGATACCTATCAAAAAATTCTTAATCTGGAATTTACCCCGTCACCCAAATGCGACGACCCCGACCATCTTCATTATTTGTTTGATAAATATTTTAAACATGAAACTTAAAATTAAACGATTCGACAAATCCCTCCCTTTACCGATTCACAAAACTGCTGGTGCTGTGGCTGTTGACTTGTGTGCCCGCACCGATTTTACTATTGCATCTCATCAAATTGGTTATATTCCTATGAATGTTGCCATTGAAATTCCCGATGGTTATTTTATTCTTATGGCACCCCGATCATCAGCCCACAAATTTGGTCTTACCGGTGCCAACGGAGTTGGTATTTTTGATCGTGATTTTTGTGGTGACAATGATGAATATCATTTTATTACCTACAATTTTACTGACCAAACCGTCAATATTGAAAAGGGAACTCGCCTTTGTCAATTATTATTAATCAAATGCGAAAACTTCGACTTTGACGAAGTCGATAGTCTGGATCACCCAACCCGCGGCGGCATCGGCAGTACCGGAATAAAATAGAGTTTTTGAAATGCTACAATCATTCTATGACCTTTGTTTATATCCTTTTAGTTTTGATTTTAATCACCCTCATCTTTCTTATCGTCAAGAATAAAAAACCCAATAATACCGAAATTTCTAAAGAAATTGCCAATAGTTTAAACCAACTTTTTCCCGAAGTTCTCAAAAACGCCAATCAACAATTAATTACTTTGGCTGACCAAAAAATTGGCACTGATTTGAATAACAAAAAACAGGCCATTGAAGAATTGGTTAGTCGAGCCTTACTGGAAATCGAAAAGAATAATAAAAAAATGGAAGAAGTTGAAATTAAGCGTACCGGTTCTTTCTCTACTTTAGCTGAAAAGCTCGAAGAACAAAAAACTTTAACTAATCAACTTAAAGTTACCACAGAAGGTCTCAAAAATGTTTTAAGCAACAATCAAATGCGCGGTGCTTTTGGTGAACAAGTCGCCGAAGATTTACTCAAAATGTCCGGCTTTGTTAGCGGTGTTAACTACGACAAGCAGGTTTCCGGTGACACCTCCCGCCCTGATTTTACTGTCTATATGCCCGACGGCATGAAAGTCAATGTCGATTCCAAATTCCCTTATCAAAATTTAGTCAAAATGAGCGAAGCCGATAGTAAGGAAGAAAAAGAGCGTTACAAAAAACTTTTTGAGCAGGATATTAAAACCAAAATCAAAGAGGTTACTGGTCGTGAATATATTAATCCCGAAGCAAATACCGTTGATTTTGTCATTCTTTTTATCCCCAACGAAATGATTTTCAGTTTTATTTACGATCGTTTTCCCGATGTTTGGCAAGACGCCATGGCCAAAAAAGTTATTTTAGCCGGCCCATTTTCATTTACTGCCATTTTGCGCATGATCCATCAGGCTTACGATAATTTTCGTTATCAAAAAAATGTTGCTACCATTATCGGTTACATCAAAAAATTTTCCGAAGAGTTTGAAAACTATAACCAAGGTTTTAAAGATTTGGGTGCCCGTATTGAATCCCTTCAAAAACAATATGTCGCCGTCGACACTACCCGCACCAATCAATTAGTTAAAATCGTCAACAAAATCAAAACCGAAGAATCTAGCACTACCCCCAAGCTCCATGAATAAAAAATATTTAGTTTTTTCTACCATTTTTTGGGCATTTTTTATCACTTTTGTTTATTTCGTTTCTCCTGATGCCTTGTGGTCCAAAATTGTTTTTTTCTTAATTTTATTTTCTTGTTTTATCACCACCACCTATATTTTTTCCCCAAATCATTGTTTCAATATTTTTATTTCACTTTATCTAGTCAGTTTATTACTTTTGCGTTTTTTTCACCAATTATATTTAATAAATTTTGTTTTTCTTAGTTGTCTGTTTATCTGTCTTTTCTTTATCTGCTATCACGACCCAAAACCAAAAGAAATAAACCACTAATTTTATTTTTCCCTCTTGACACTTGTTAGCAGTCATTCTATTATATTGCTAATATGTCAGATTTAACCCAACGACAAATCAAGATTCTTAAGTGTATTATCGAAGAGTTTATTGAAACCGCTGCTCCAGTTGGATCAGAAACTCTCGAGAAAAAATTCTCTCTGGGAATTTCTTCGGCTACTATTCGTAATGAAATGGCAACACTTACTCAAATGGGCTTTCTCAAAAAAAGTCACTTATCAGCCGGTCGGGCTCCCACCTCTATGGGTTTGAAATATTATGTCCGCAATCTTATGGTTCCAAAAGCCCTCTCTGCCAGTGAAGAAGTTGGTGTTAAAGAAAAAGTTTGGGACTATCGAAATGAATTTGAACAATTATTACGAGAAACTACTAAGGAATTAGCCGGTAAAACTCGTTCTATGGCTATTGCTACTACTGATCACGGCACTATCTATAGTTATGGTGCTTCAAATCTGTTAGAGGAACCAGAATTCTATAATATTGATGTTACTAAAACCGTCCTGTCTTTATTAGATAATTATGCTTTTTGGTTTGACATTATCAATAAAGCCGGGTCTTTAAACGACGAAGATTTTGTTCATCTCTTAATTGGAGAAGATCTTGGAGTTGAACATTTGGAACCATGTGGTTTTATTTACCAAAATTACCAAGCCGGTCCTCATCGGGGTATCGTTGGAGTTATTGGCCCAGCCCGTTTCCACTACCCTCACATTGTTCCAGTGGTGGACTATTTCGCTCAACTTTTATCCAAAATTACTCGTTAATTAATTTATGGCAAAAACAAAAAAAACTAATCCGGATTTGACTGCCGCCAAGATTCGGGAATTGGAAGAAAAAAATCTTGTTCTGCAAGATAAACTTAATCGCTCTTTAGCTGATTATTCTAATTTAGAAAAACGGGTGGAGTCCCAGCGCCAATTCTTTGTTACTTTGGCTACTACTGCCGTAGTTACCAAAATGATTGAAGCTCTTGATGATTTTAATTTAGCTTACAGCCATCTTCAGGACTCAGGTTTAAAAATGGCTATTGATAAGTTTGTTTGCGCTCTCAAATCCGAAGGGGTTGAAGAAATAAATCCTATCAATGCTGATTTTGATCCGGAAACTATGGAATGTGTCGAAGCTTGTAACGGAAAAAACAATCAAGTCATATCTGTGCGTAAATTAGGTTATAAATTAAATGGTCATGTTATCCGACCGGCTCAAGTCGTCGTCGGCAAATCAGACCTTAATTAAATTATTAATTATTATTTTTTGCTACTAGCTAATAACTACTAGCTAATTAACTAATATATGTCAAACAAAATCATTGGAATCGATTTAGGTACTACCAACTCCTGCGTTGCTGTTATGGAAGGTGGTAACCCAAAAGTTATCGTTAGCGCTGAAGGTCGCAACACTATCCCTTCAATTGTTGAACCAGTCAAAAATTTGGTTGGTGATCTGGCTAAACGTCAAATGGTTCTTAATTCTCAAAATACTATCTATAGTATTAAGCGTCTTATGGGTCGCCGGATTGATGATCCGGAAGTTAAGAAAACTCAATCTATTGCCCCATACAAAATTGTTGCCGGCAAAGATAAAATGGCCGCTGTCGAAATTAATGGCAAAGTTTATACTCCCCAGGAAATTTCTGCCATGATTTTGCAAAAAGCCAAAGCTGATGCTGAAAAATATCTTGGCGAAAAAGTTACTGATGCCGTCATTACTGTTCCGGCATATTTCGATGATTCTCAGCGTCAGGCGACCAAACAAGCCGGAGAAATTGCCGGACTAAATGTTCAACGTATTGTTAACGAACCAACAGCTGCTGCTTTAGCCTATGGTATGGACAAAAAGAATAACGAACTTATTGCTGTCTACGATTTAGGTGGTGGTACTTTCGATATTTCTATCCTTGAAATTGGCGGTGGTATTTTCGAAGTTAAATCTACTAATGGTGACACTTTCCTTGGCGGTGACGATTTCGATCAAAAAATTATTACCTGGATTGTTGAT
>CAZWUG010000053.1:0-5176 GCA_964637525.1 uncultured Gammaproteobacteria bacterium
AAATAATAGAAATTATTTCGGCATCGGCAATAGGGGAGGTAGTGCCAAAAATATCGATATCACACTGGATAAATTCCCGGTAGCGACCTTTTTGTGTATTTTCAGCCCGCCAAACCGGTTGTATTTGATAACGACGAAATGGAAGTGAAAGTTGTTGGCTATAAAGTGCTAGAACTTTGGAGGTGGGGACAGTAAGGTCATATTTAAGACCAATTTCGCGGCCACCATTGTCTTTAAAGAAATAGCCTAATTTATCATCGGTTTGGCTGCCATATTTGCCTTTTAAAACTGAGGCATACTCTAAAGCCGGGGTTTCCAGCGGTTGGAAACCTGAGGTTTCAAAAAGTTGGGTCAAGGTATTTTTGACATAGTTTCTGAGATACATATCAGAAGGCAAAAAGTCCCGAAAGCCTTTTAATGTTTGTGTCCTACCCACAACTGAGGCGGTGTTGGTAGATAAATTTAGTTTTGATTGATTCATAGTTGAATTTTAACATTTAAATGTGTGTATTTTTGGTTTGGGAACATAAAAAACCCGCCAGTTGGCAGGGTGTCCTGGTCCACTACCTAGTGAACGATTGACAATCGTCTAATAATCGTCTATTATTAGTCTAATATGTTTAATCCAAAATATAGAATCACTGATCAACTATTGGCCAATATTACTCAAATTAATACTCTAATAAGAGATTTAAATGATCGTCGCTTTCCTAAAGTAATTTTAATGGAATTTGAAAGAAAGGCTAGGGAAATTTCGACTCATGCTTCAACTAGTATTGAAGGTAACCCTTTGCCGTTAACCGATGTTAAAAGGATACTTAAATTGAAACCAGTCAATATTCGAGATGTAGAAAAAGAAGTTTTAAATTATAACCAGGCCCTTAAATCACTAAATAAACTTTTAGAAATAGATGAATTAAAGATATCTTTAAAATTGATTTTGGATATTCATAAACAAATAACTGATGGTCTTTTACCTGCATTTGATTCAGGTAAACTTCGAAAAAGACCAGTAGTGGTAAATGATCCAAGAACCAGAAAAATTGTCTATTTGCCTCCAGATGTAGATAAAGTTAAAGGTTTAATTGTTGATCTTATTAATTATGTAAACGGATCAAAAAACAATATTGATCCTCTAATTTTGGCTGGTATTTTCCATAAACAAATGGTTGTCATTCATCCTTTTATGGACGGCAACGGCAGAACTACTCGATTAGCCACAAAAGTATTATTAGCTAAAATGGGATTAAACACTTTTAATTTATTTAGTTTTGAAAATTACTACAATCAAAATGTGACTAAGTATTTTCAAACAGTTGGAGAATATGGTGATTACTATGAATTGGTAGAATCCATTGATTTCACCACCTGGTTGGAATATTTTACCGGAGGATTAATTGATGAATTACTTCGAGTTAGTAAGGTATTACCAGAAATTGGTAACACACCTGATACCAGATTAGAAACTCACCATCTTAAAATAATGGAATTTATCAAACAAAACGGTTTTATTAAAGATAAGGATTATTCTAAATTAACTGATAGAGCCAAGGCTACACGAGCTTTGGATTTCCAAAAACTTCTTGACTTAAAATTAATTCAACGTAAAGGTAAAGGCAGATCTACCTATTACACTTTAAAAGAAAATTGACTACATTATTAATCCGATTTATCAATTGATTTCTTCGTTTTTGAGTAAGAATATCTGGTCTGGGGTGGTATACCGGACTTGAACCGGCAACCTCAGCTTTCACAGAGCTGCGCTCTAACCAATTGAGCTAATACCACCACGTAAAATTTGCTAAAGCAAATTAACGTGGTAGAAACGTTATTCAAAAGAATTTTGAATTTACGTTTCACCATTAAATTTTAACTAGATTTTTTTATAAAAAGTCGAAGTTAAAATGTGGTTTATTCTAACATAAGAAGGCAGATTATGGCTTGGCAGTTGGAGTGGATTCGACGATCTCACCGTTTTTGGTGTCGAGGCTGATTATTTTGGAAGCATAAAACGTTTGGCTGGATTGGGTGTCTGGCTTGATAATGGCAATAATTTTTTTGCCATTGACAATGACGTCACTGGAATTAAGTTTTTTTTGAGTAATATCTATGGTTTCTGTTTTTGAGTCAGTTTTAATTTGATATTGGCCGTTTTTGTTTTGAAAGGGGATAAGGATAAAAATAGGAGAAGTTTGGGATTGGGAGATATCAACTATTTTTCCGGTAACAACTTGGTTGTTATTTTCAGTAGACTTACTTTCAGTAGCAATTATTCGGCGGCAATCAAGGGAATCGTCACTATCATCAATGTATCCCATGGCTAAAATAGTTTGGCCGACTTTAAAGTTAGTTAATTTTGATTTTTGGCGTTTAACATCAATATAGGTAATTTTGTCATTGAGTTTTAGGGTTTTAGTTTGGTTTTGGATATTAAGTGATATTTGGCTGTCACTGATTTGAGTGATGGAACCAAAAAATGCTTTTGGAGTATTGTTATTTGAGATTTTTGTCGGGGTTGGAGAATCACCTTTGACTATTTGTTTTAGCTTATCAGTGAGATTTTCAACTTTTTCGTCTATTGAATCATTAGCGGTAACTGAGTCTACAGCCAAGATGGGCTGTTTAAATAAATTTAAAACCAAAAGGAGGCTTATGATAAAAAACATTATATTTTTGCTGTAGAATAGGTAATATTTATTGATGTATCTTTTTGATTATTTTCTTGATCTATTGAAGTAATTTTGATTATGTTTAAGCCACTATCTAAGGTAATAGGGATTTGAAAATTTCCTTGATCGTCACTTTTGCCGATGAAGCTATTAGTTGGGGTGGTAATGATGATATTACTATTCTTTGGGCTGGTTCCAGTGATGGATGTTTTTTCAGTAGTTAAAAGAGAATTTGGTTCCGGTGAAGTAATGTTGATTTCTTCGGCTGGTTTAGTTTCGTTAGTGGTTAAATTGTTATTTGTAGTTGTCGGAATCAATGTTGGTTCAACAATAACGGAATTATTATTTTTTTTTGGAGTTTCATTTTTTTGATGCATGGTTAAATAACCACCAGTGACACCTAGTCCTAAAATAGCTCCAATAATTATTGCTAATAAAAACTCTTTAAACATGGGATTAGGTAGATAATAACATAAAAATGATACATTTGTGATAGAACAGATACACACAATTTTGGATTCTGGTTTTGAAGGTGGTTAAATGCTAGAATGAATTCATATGGAAATAAAATATTTAGGAGATAAAACTATTTTTTTGAAAGGGAAAAAAGAAGCAATTTTAGTGGATCCGGATGGGAATTTGATTGATGATAATAAATTTGGGTGCAGGATAATTCTTTACACTAATGAAGAAGGCCGTCAACCGGATTTATTTGGGGATAAGGTTTTAATTAATGGTCCGGGAGAATATGAAATTGGAGGGGTGGAAATAAATGGGATTAATGGCGAAGATGGAAACACGGTTTATAAGGTGATTATAGATGGTTTAAAGGTGGTAGTGATAGGGGAGTTGAAGCAAGAGTTAAATGAAAAAAGAGTAGAAAGGATTGAAGAAGCAGATATTTTGCTGACTTCACCTAAATTAAATGGAGTGGTTAGTTATAAAATTCTTAAAGAATTAGCTAAAAAATGGGGAGTTAATTACTTAATTCCAATTACTTTGGAAAAAGAATCTTTAGAGGCTTTTTTGGATGAAGCTGATGTAGAAGGTTTGGAGCCTTCCGAATCTTTGAAATTAGAAAAAGTTGATGATTTGCCCGACGGTTTAGAGGTCAAATTATTAAAGCCTTTAAAATAATTTATGGAAGATCAAGTAAAACTTCCACCTAATTCTGAGGAAGCTGAACTTTGTGTGTTGGGGTCAATCCTGATTGATAATGATGCGGTTTTGAATGTATCGGAGTTTTTGAGACCAGAACATTTTTATAATCTTAACTATGGCAAAATATATCAGGCGATGATGGATTTGTATGAGGATAGGATGCCGATGGATATCGTAACTGTTTCGGAAAAATTAAAAGAAAATAAATTGCTTAAAAAAATTGGAGGAAAGGCTTTCTTAACAAAATTAGCGGGTGAGGTGCCGACAGCGGCAAATGTAGAAAGTTATGGAAGGATTATAAAATCATTGTCGGCCAAGAGAGAACTAATATCGGCGGCGGGAAGAATTTCAGAAAAGGCTTTTGATTCAACGTTACCGTCGGACCAATTGCTGGATATGGCAGAACAGGAGATTTTTTCCTTATCGCAGAAACATATGAAATCAGTGCCTTCTTCTTTAAAAGAAGTTCTGACAGCTAGTTTTGATAGGTTAGATGAATTGCAAAAATTAGGAACCGGGATGAGAGGGGTTCCCTCCGGATTTAAAGGTTTAGACAATGTATTAGCAGGAATGCAAAATAGTAATTTAATTATTTTGGCGGCTCGTCCGGGTGTGGGTAAAACTGCTTTAGCTTTAAATATCGCTCGATATGTGTCTGTAGAAAAGAAAATGCCGGTGTGTATGTTTTCTTTGGAAATGAGTAAGGAGGAATTGGTGGATCGATTATTGGTGAGACAGGGGATGATTGATGCCTGGAAGTTAAAAACCGGACAGTTATCGTCTGGAGACTTTGATTCTTTATCGGAAGCAATGGGAATTTTAGCTGAAGCTCCACTCTATATCGATGACACCCCTGGTTTGACTGTGACGGAGTTGAGAACAAAAGCCAGAAGGTTACAGGTAGATAAAGAAATTAAATTTATTGTGGTTGATTATTTACAGTTGATGCATGGAAATACTCGGGATAATCGGGTTCAGGAAGTGTCGGAAATTTCTCAGGGATTAAAAAATTTGGCCAGAGAATTAAAAGTGCCAATTTTAGCTTTGGCTCAATTATCCCGGGCAATGGAGGCGAGAGGAGGGAGGCCGAGGTTGTCAGATTTAAGAGAGTCGGGAAGTATTGAACAAGATGCTGATGTGGTGATGTTTGTTTATCGGGAAGATGAAGAGGTAAGAGAAATGGTAACTTGCAGTGTGGAAAAACATCGTAATGGTCCGACAGGTAGTTTTAATTTATATTTCAATGGAAAACAAGTTAGTTTCTTTGATGTGGAGAAGAAACAAGGGTAAGTTTGGTGCCGAAAGAGGGAATCGAACCCCCATGGTATTGCTACCACACGATTTTG
>CAZWUG010000054.1:0-5089 GCA_964637525.1 uncultured Gammaproteobacteria bacterium
TACTTCTAAAATCAGAAATATTAATTATATTATTCATATGTACAATCATAAAACATATTGTACGTCATATCAATACCTAACATTTTCAACCTCAGTACCGCCAAATTTATTTCTAAATTAAAAAACTTATTTCTACCATCTAATATCTACGATCTAAAAACTATTATCTAGCTTCCAGCCAGCTTTCTGCATCCAAAGCTGCCCGACACCCTTCACCTGCTGCCACAATTGCTTGCTTGTGCCTTACATTGACACAATCGCCCGCCGCAAAAATTCCTTCCACACTTGCCATAGTTATATATTCTTTATTTTTACCTACTAATATTTGCCCGGTTTCACTTAAGTCCACCAATCCTTCCAAAAATTTTGTTGCCGGTTGACTCCCGATTGCCACAAATAGTCCATCTAATTTTAGTTCTTTATCTTCATTAGTCTTATTGTTAAAAACCTTTATAGAAGTGAGTTTCTCCCCTTCATCAAGGGGAGATGTCGATTTATCGACAAAGGGGTTTATTTCCTTAATTTCACTATTCCACCAAATTTCTACTTTAGGATTATTCAAAACCTTTTTTTGTTCCGCCATTGATGCTCTAAATCCTTCCCTCCTGTGAATTAAATAAACTTTTTCACAAATTTTTCCTAAAAAACTTGCTTCTTCACAAGCTGTATCTCCGCCACCAACCACCGCCACGGTTTTTCCTCTAAAAAACATCCCATCACAAGTCGCACAACCGCTAACTCCATGACCAATTAATTCTTTTTCTTTTGGCAACCCTAGCCAGTTAACCGCCGCTCCCGTCGCCACAATTACTGCCTTGCTTTGCAAAATCTCTCCACTTTCAAGCTCAACAAAAAATGACTTCTCCCTTTCTTTAAGGGGAGATGTCGATTCATCGACAGAGGGGTTTTGTCTTGAAACTGATTTTACCACTCCATTCAAAATCTCCACCCCTAAATTTTTTACTTGCTCTTGCATATCCATCATTAATTTCACTCCTCCAATTCCAGTCGGGAATCCTGGCCAATTATCTACCAAAGTAGTGATAGTTAGTTGGCCTCCAGGTTGATTTCCTGCAATTACCATTGTCTTTAATTCTGCTCGAGCATTATAAATTGCTGCTGTTAATCCAGCTGGGCCAGATCCAATAATCAATGTGTCTAAAACGTATTTATTTTCCATCATGAATCATTTTATCATTCCTCTTATCTTTACTTTTTGCTTCTTTAACTTGATAATTTATTAATCATGTTCAAAAAAACAAAAATAACTCTATTCCTGATTTTCAAAATTATTCAAAATAAACCTCGATTTTTATTTTGGTTTTTTATCCGATTTATTTCGTCACTTTTACCTTTATTAAGTATCTATCTTTACTCATTAGTAGTTGAAAATGTGGAAAATAAGGTTGAATACACTGCTGTATTCTTTCTGGTTTTAATTATTCTCGTTGTTCGCTTAATCGATAATTTCCTACGTCTACGTTCCCTTTCAAGACTTGACCAATGTATTAATAATATCAGTTTTGATATCCATAATTACTTTACTCAAGACCTTCATACTGAAACCAAACAAGAACGTCACCAAAGCATCCAGGCCATTCGTAATTTTGCTGACGCCAGTTCATTAACCCTTAGTCTTTTTCGCCAACCAGGCATTGATAGCATCGTTTCTTTAATTGCCATCCCTATTATTCTTTGGTTTGTTGACGCTCGAATTTTTGTTCTAGAAATTGTCTATATTTTGGTTTATTTGATTATTGATTATTACACTACTCAAAAATACATTAAACTCAGAGACACGCATAATAGTAAAGTTGAAGGTTATTACGCCAAACTTCAGGAATCAAATGATACTGAGCTTGAACAAAAAACCTTTACTCGTCACTTTACTCGTTTAACTAACTGGAATTTTATTGAATGGTTTATTCTTCAAAACAATGCCATCTTTTTTTACTGCCTTATTTTTGCTTATGCCATAATTTCGGTTTATTCTGGCTATAAACAAATTTCCGACATCGTTTTGATTATGGGTTATGTTGCCTCTACCCAAACCTACCTTAATTCTTTTTCAGAAATTAAAGACAGTCTTGCCGATATGACCGTTGCTGTTGATCATTTAGCTAAAAATAAAAGCATTTCTGTCATCGACCTTGATGATTTAGTTTAATTTAAATTGGTCTATTATTGTGACAATTTTTATCATTTGCTTGCCTTGTTTCCAATAAAAAATGGCCGATATTTATTTGTTTTATTGAAGTAGAAAAATAATTTTCTGTTTTTATATCATCATCAATCAAATTTTGAGGCAATCCTCTTGTTGGTTCAACAACTCTAAATCTAAGACAAGTTGTTCCCTTTTGTGGAACAGGTAATTCTCCCGGGAAATCCAAAACATTCCCTGTTTCCCAATAGGGCAGGTAACTATATTTTCTCTCTCCATAAAAACTAAATAAATATGCCCAAACAGTTTGAATTTTATAAGGTATCCCTGTCATCCTGACAGTAAAACCATTTCCATTTGCTTGTTGATACATTTCATCAATTAACTTATATTCATCAGACAATTTCATCATTAATTGAGGTTGAATTTCTACAATAGAACTTTTAGGCGACTGATATATAACTTGTTTTGCATTCCCCCAAAATATTAAAAAAATCAAAATCAATGCTAACCACTTATTAGATTTAAATATTTTTTCTAAAATAACAGCTACTAAAATTAAAATCCCCACCCCTAAACCGGCATTAGTATAATAAGCCAGGTGTCCTCCAATAACCATTAGTATTACCCAGGATAATATCCAAATTAAAAGTAAAGAATACTTTTTATCTTTTTTAGCTTTAACAAAAAGCCAAGTGGTTAATACTAAAGCAATTATTCCAATAATAACATCATTACCAATCAAACCTAAGATATTATCTTTAAACATTCTTAGGTACTTTCCCCAAAACAATAAATATTTTGATTCGTTAGGGTTTAAAATACCATAACCTTGCTTAAATAAGGAAACTGCTAATTTTATACTTCTAAATCCATACTTAATTTCTGCCAAAATATAAGTTGAAAGTAATAGAATAATCGCCAAAAAAGCTCCAATATAGTATTTTATTTTTATTTTTAAAGATTGTTCTCTAAATAGGAAGAGGATTAATAAAACTACAAATAATGTGTAAACATACATTAAATTAAATTGTGTCGCTATTGCTGCACCACCAAACATTAAGATTGGACTCCATTTTGCTTTTTTATCTTTTTTCAACAACAACGTAGCTGCAAAAAATATTAATAAAATTGCTAACACTGCCAAACTGGGATTTCCTACATACATTGAATATTGTGTTTCTTCAAATGAAACTGCAAAAAACAGTGCAGATAGCATTGCCACTCGGGAGTTAAACATTTTGTTAGCAATTGCAAAAACAAGAAATACTCCTAAAGCATTTAATATTCTAAATACAGCCGACATTAAAATTGGATCACCGCTAAACAAAAGATTCAAAGGTCCTATCAGATACCAAAATAGAACTCCATGAAATAACCCTATGTTTCCCGAAATCGGCGGCCCTATAAATCTTAGATTCTTGTTTAGATAGATATCTCGAGAAACATACCCGTCTCTAGCCTGATCAAAAGCAAAGTAAACACTTTCTTTAAATGCATAAAATCTGAAAATCAAAGCAATCACAAATATTGATATTAATATCAACCCCTTATACCTTTTCATTGACTAATTCTAACAAAATGTATTAAGTGATAAATATTAGGTTTTTACATTTGATAGACTATCACTATGCCTGAACTTCCCGAAGTTGAAACCGTCCGTCTATTTTTAGACCAACATATTTTGGGTAAAACCATTTCTCATATCGAAATTCTTACCCCCAAATCTTTTCTTGGCAACCCTAAACTGGCTCAAAATCAAGCCATCATTTCTACTTCTCGTTTAGGTAAACAACTCTCTATCCACTTAAAAAATCATCTCACTTTACTTTTTCACCTCAAAATGACCGGCCAAATTATTGTTTTTAGCCCCCTTTCTTTAAAGGGGGTGTCCGAAGGACGGGGGATTTTTGGTCATCCCACCAAAGACGCTTTTGATAGTTTACCCAACAAATCTACTCGGGTTATTTTTACTTTTTCCGATAACACTAAATTATTTTTCAATGACCAACGCAAATTTGGTTGGGTTAAATTATTTACCCCAGATGCATTAAAAGATTTTCAAAAAGATGTCGGTATCGATGCTTTAAGTCCGGATTTTACCAATGATTATTTTTATCAACAACTCCAAAAAACCTCCAGAGCTATCAAGCTAGTTTTACTGGATCAATCCAAATTTGCCGGCATTGGCAATATTTATGACAACGATGCTTTATTTTTAAGCCGCATCCATCCCCAAATCCCATCAAATAAAATTACCTCAAAACAGGCAAAAATTCTTCGCCAAAACCTAATTAATCTCATAAAGGAATCTCTTTTTCATGGTGGCTCTACTGCCAAAGACAATAAATATATTCATCCTGATGGCACTGTCGGTCAACATCAATACTATTTCCGGGTTTACCAACGCGACGGCCAACCTTGCCTAACTTGTCAGACTTCCATTAAACGCATTAAAATTAGCGGCAGGGGAACATTCTATTGCCCCAAATGTCAAAAGCCTTTAAAATAAACAAACTATGTTAATTTTTTCTTTTGTTTTGCTACTAGCTATTAGCTACTTACTATTAGCTACTCCCGTAGCCGCTCAGTGTCCGGTTTGTATTGTCACTGTTGGTGGGGGAATGTTTCTGGCTGATCGTCTTGGTATTGATGACTTTTTAGTTTCTCTCTGGATCTCCGGTCTTAATGTCGCTATTTCTTTTTGGCTAGCTCCAAAAATCAAAAATCGTTTCTTCGGCAACCCTATTATCTTATCAATCTTGATGTATGTTCTAACCCTTTCTTATTTTATTTTTACTCAACAAACCGATTCACCTTCAAATCAAATTTTAGGTCTAGATAAAATTATTTTTGGTCAAACTTTAGGTTTATTTATTTGGTTTTTGGGTATTTTTGTTGATCGTTATAGTCGCCGCCTCAATAGTG
>CAZWUG010000055.1:0-5066 GCA_964637525.1 uncultured Gammaproteobacteria bacterium
GGTGCTTTTCCTAACAGTAAAATGGGTTTTTCCAGTTGGCTCATCCAAACCATTGGTTACGCCTTAGTCTTTCCCATTTCCCTAATCTTTTTAGTTCTTTTAAATATTATACTCCACGCTGTATTTTTCAATCAAATCTGGACCCCTGGTATTCTTCAAGGTTCAATTATTTCGCCTTATATCGGCGGTATCATTGGTCTTGCCGGACTATCTATTCTTGCCAAACTCCCCACTCTTATTCCAGAAGCTATCTTCCAACTTAAACCGTCACCGTTCGGCAAAGCTGTCGGAGAAGGCTTTAAGCCAATTACCGCAATCGTAGGTAAAAGTGCAAAAGGTGGTGTGAACGCAATTGATGCCAAAGTAACTACAGATCCAGAAACTGGTCGCCCAGCAGCATCAGTAAGTGGTCTTAGATGGTATCAAAAAATTGCTAGAGGAGCTAACGTCATTACCAATGGACCAACAAGAAAATAGATTCAATTCTTTACAAGATTTTTCTTATCTAACCCAAATTCCTCTTTAAAGTGTCTGTTCTTCGCTTATCGATAGTTTCACGCCTTTCATTTCTAGCCATCACAATAAGACCGTCTGCCCTCTCTCCAACACTAATATCAACTCCCAATAGATTCATCAACCTTATCATCCCTCCTTTTTTATCCAATTCACTACCAAACAAACTCATCGCATCATTTAAAAGATAATTTATAAAAAGAGAATAAGCCAAAGGTTTTGCCCCTTTCAATCGAATATAATCAGAAGACAAGCTATCATTGTCTAGCGGCAATGCTCCCCAAAGTAAATTAGCATAATAAGCCGGATCATCAACATAACCCAATCTTCGTCCATTAATCTTTACCCCTCTTGCCACACCTACCTCATCTTTCATTTTTCGTGCAAACGATCTTGGATCTTTTGCTTCAGCTTTACCAGTTGCCACTGTCAAGGAAAATGCCGCAACTTCTTGTTGATCTCTAAAAAACTTCAAAAAATCAACTTGAGAATTTCCAAAACTCCAACTATCACTCGCCTGCTCACTCACTACCTCCCCATTTTCATCAAAAGACGCATAGTCCATTAATAAACTAGACAACGTCTTATCCTCTTCTTTTTTATATTTTTCCCATTTTGGCTTACCATCAACACCAACTCCATCTTTTTTATATAAATTATCCCCACTAATAAAATCAAAAAAACCATAATACATCCTGTTTCTAAAAATCGGAAACCTCCCATCCATTATTTTCTCTCTCATAGTCTTTCCACCCTTCCCATCTATTGAATGCCCCAATTCTCTCTCCATCTTCATAATTGTCTGCACTCGATCACCTATCTGTCCCGAATAATACTCCGATTCAAACAATTTACTATCATCTTCTGCTTTATCTCCACTCGACACTTTCCATTTTGATTTAGCCTTAGACTCCGGGTTAAATGTTCTTATTCCATCCGAAATCAACCCTGACGACATTCTAAAAGATCGCATCCTGTCAGCCACACTCGAATCTCCAAACATATAAAACAAATTCCAAGCCGAATAAGCATTCATTTTGTCCATAAAACTAGCTTTATCTCTCCCATTTTGTTTTGCCAAAAAATCTGCCAAACTATCCTTATAACCTCTTATTCCAATCAACTTCTCTTCCACCCCCTGATCAATTGCCTTTTTTGCATTAGGATCACTTTCAATTGATTCTACTTTATTCCCATTACTATCCTCTACATACCATTTTTCTTTATATCTCAAATATTTAATTTTACTTGAGGGATCAATCCCAAACTCACATAAATCATGCAGCATTTTACTCATTACCAACTTAAAGTCTCTATTAAACAAAGTTGTAAATTTCTCATTATCAAAAGCTGTATACATCGGATTCCCAACAATCTTTTCCACATCAGTCCCTGCCCTATTAAGAAGAGATCCTCCCTCACAAATCATCACCATATATTCAATTCTTGCTTGTGTTTCTCCATCTAAGTTTTTAAACCATTCAGGTGGGGTATATGACTGCCACCTTACTGACGGATCCATAAATTTCATTGCCTCTGCCAAAGCATCGGGGCTCACCTGCCAAGCCATCTCCACTCCTCCTTCAACTTCTCCTTCTTGATTAATCCTCGGCCTAAAATTCTGTCTTGACCTATCTTGGCGACGGCCCTCTTCTGCTAGATCTTCCACCATGCTTGTCGAAATAGTCGCGTATTGTTTTATTAAAGAACTCTCTGGTTCAGCCTTAACCAATTCATTAATATTTTGTACTGCTTTAATTTTTACCGAAACAACATTATCCCCACTCAGCAAAACAGAAACCTCCTTACCAATCTGAACCATTTTATCAGTCTCGACTCGTGACAAATTAATACTCTTAATTTCCTCCCCCACTCCTTTACAGCTTTCCGGTAAATAAGAATCTATATCCTCAGGTGACATTTCATCAGTTACCAAACTGTCTCCGGACACACTGGCATTTATTGCCATAAACACCGATCTCACAAAACTATCTTTATCTGCCATAGCCACGCTTTTATTACCGTTTGGATTGTTTGATCTATCAACCATATCTTGAAAAGATTTATCACTTTTACCGTATCGAGCAAACACCCTCTCCATTAATTCCCCTCTTTTCTCATCGTTATCAACTCCAAAAAGAACCGTACTATTTTTCAACAAATCAATACCATTCTCTTGTGTATTTTTAATTTTATCCGCTTCTATCCTAGCCTCAATAGACTGATTAATTCTTTCTGCAAAAGAAGGTCTATTCTCTCCGTTCATACCCCGATTATACCACGTTTCCACAAGTGTTCGTTTTAAGATTTATTTCATCACTTCCTTAAACTCTTCTTATCCCAAACTTTCCTTTTCCACCAAAGATTTTTATTTTGAAATAAACTTCAAATAATTTTCCTGGTTAATCACTTCAAAGCTAGAATTTGGATAATTTATTACCCAATCTGTCGGGGCTTTCACCTTTTTATCTCCCCACTTAAATTCATAACCAAACAACTTACCATCCTTTTCTTCAACTAAATCTATTTCTTTCTGGTCATGAGTTCTCCAAAAATATATATCAACTAAATTATTAGTATATTCATTATATTTTATCCTTTCCGACATTAAATAATTTTCCCATAATTGGCCAATATCATCTCTTTGATCAATTGGATTATAATTATTAATAATTGTATTTCTTATTCCATTATCCAAAAAATAAAAACGGGAATTTTTTGTTATTTCTTTTCTTAAATTTCTAGAAAAACCATACACTCTCTTTACCACGAATACTTTTTCCAACAAATCCAAATATTTTTCTACTGTTCTCAAATCAAGTGACACTTGCTTTCCAATTTCATTCAAAGAAACTTCTTTCCCAATTTGAAAAGCAATCAGTTTTAAAATATCAATAATTTTTTGTGATTTTTTAATTTCATCATATTCCAATAGATCTTTAAATAAATATCCATCTACAATTTCTTTCAAAATCTTCTTTTTATCATCTGAATTATCATGAGTTAACACCTCTGGATAACTCCCATAAATTATTTTTCCCAATAATTTTGCTTTAGATTTATATTCCGGCTCTTTTAATTCAAGTTGAGAAACTGGATACATTACAAACTGATATTTTCTCCCTACTAACGGTTCACCAATTTGGTTAGATAAATCAAAACTAGATGACCCTGTGGCAATCACCTTAATATCTTCAATATTATCAACAATCAATTTTAAATTTAAACCAATCCCATTAATCTTTTGAGCCTCATCAATAACTAATAATTTTTTACCACCAATATTGCTCTTTAAAGTTTCTAATGACTGACTCCCAAGCCAATTCGTTATATCTCTATCTTCCCCTGTTACATACATATAATCATCGACATCTAATTCCGAAAGTATTTCTTTAACTAAAGTAGTTTTCCCAACTTGTCTCGGTCCATACAAAACAACCACTTTTTTTGGTTCAAGTTTCTTTATAATTTGTTCTTTAAGAACTCTTGGAATATTCATAATAAAATTATACTTTCAAAACCATTCTAATACAACTATTTAACCAAATTGCTGCATTCTAATGCAACTATTTAATTAAATACTCGCATTACTTCATCACTTCCTCAAACTCTTCCTGACCCAAACTTTCCTTTTCCACCAACATTTTAGCCAATTCTTCCAACTTTCTCTTATTTTTATTTAGTACTTTTTTGGCTTCTTCAAAAGCTTGGGTAATTAATTTTTTAATTTCATCATCCACCGCCGATTGCATTTTATCTGAAATTTTTGATGGCTCCATATAAGCCCTACCAAAATCATTGACATCAATCTGTGATCCCAAATTTATTGGCCCCAGTTCACTCATTCCCCATTCCACTACCATATCTCGGGCAATGTTGGTTGCATGTGAAATATCACTCGATGCCCCGGTAGTAATATCCCCAAAAATAATTTCTTCTGCCGCCCGCCCCCCCATCGCCATCGCCATTTGCTTGATCAGTTTACTTTTAGTCTGGTGAATAATGTCCTTTTGTGGTGGCACCAAGGTAAATCCCAATGCCATTCCTCGAGAAATAATCGAAATTTTTGATACCGGGTCCAATTCCTCAACAAAATTTACAATTGCATGCCCTGCCTCATGATAAGCCGTCATCAATTTATCTTCATCACTCTGGCTTCTCTTTTTTTCTGCTCCCATCTTTACTTTCAAACTCGCCTCATCAATATCTTTCATATTAATTTTTGCCTGATTTAATCTGGCTGCCCCAATTGCTGCTTCATTCAACATATTCTCCAGTTCAGCTCCCGAAAAACCCACTGTTGCTTTCGCCACTTTTTCCCAATTCACATCATCTTCAAAAGGTTTACCTTTGGCATGAATTGCCAAAATATCTTTCCTGGCTTCCAAATCTGGCAATTCCAATACCACCCGTCTATCAAACCTCCCTGGTCGCAATAATGCTGGATCAAGCAAATCACCTCTATTTGTCGCTGCCAACACCACCACTGCCGTATTAGCTTCAAACCCATCCATTTCTACTAAAATTTGATTCAAAGTTTGTTCTCTCTCTCC
>CAZWUG010000056.1:0-5050 GCA_964637525.1 uncultured Gammaproteobacteria bacterium
CTTAAAAAAGACAGAACCAGTGAAGCTGATAAAAAGGAACCGTTAATTATTAAGAATACAGCCACATTGGATGGGGTATTAAAGAGAATTTCCAATCAAATGCGGGATGATGTGGGCAAAGCTTATATTTGGGGTAAAAATGCTAGATTTCCGGGCCAAGAAGTGTCATTTAGTTTCCTGGTGTTTGATGAAATGGAAGTGTATTTTGGGAGATAAATTAAATCGTAGATTTTAGATGGTAGATCGTAGATATTAAAGTGTGGATCAAAAAGATTTAAAACAAATAAGTGATTTACTTGATAGTAAGTTTGCGGCTTATGATAAGAAAATGGATAGTAAGTTTGCTACACAGGACAGAAGATTGGGATTGTTAGAAACTAATTTAGTATCAGTAATAGACGGACGGATAGACTTGAGAGTAGGAAAATTAGAACAAAAAATATTTGAGTGGAAGTCAGAAATTATAGATGCAGTGGATAGTATGGCCAAAGAAATTCGAGATGAAAGAGAATTTAGGGATATTTCGAGTCATTGAATTACTGATAATTTTCGGCGGATTGAAAAATTGGAGAAGAAAGTTTTCGGAGTTGCTGAGAACGGAGTTTAAAAGTTTCTTTGGAAATTTTAGGTGAGTTTTCAAAAAGAATTCGAGCCTTGGTATTTGGTCGCGGGGAATAAGGAAAGGTGTGAATTTTGATAAAGCCGATTTGCTGACATAAATTTAAAGTTTCTTGGAAATCCTGTTCGGTTTCGGTGGGAAAACCGACGATGATATCAGTACCTAATTTTAGATCGTAGTTTATAGACCGGAGATGGGAGATTTTTTTTAGGATGTCTTTTTGGGTATAAGGGCGGTTCATAAGAGAAAGAATTTTGTCGGAACCTGATTGAATAGGAATATGAAGGAAGTTTGAAAGTCGAAGGTTAAAAGTAGAAAGTAGGTCAAGGAATTTATTGTCGATACAGTTGATGGGGATAGAACCAAAACTTATAAGTTTAATATGAGTTTCTTTTAACAGGGCTTCGATTAAATTGGAAAAACCATATTGATATTGATCAAGATTAACTCCGGTGATAATGACTTCTTGATAGCCATCCTTGACGGCCTGATTGACGGTTTTGATGGCATCTTTGATGAGAAGAGACCAGAGATAATTACGTTTAAAAGGGACAATACAATAAGAGCAAAATTGACTACAACCAGACTGGACTTTAAGAAGGTAGCGGTGGGTGTGGCTAAACTTATCCCTTACCTTTGGGGTATAGCCAGATTTTAAACGATTGAGCAGTTCTTCTTTTTGGTCGTTTTTAAAAATTTTGATATTTGAAAGGTTTTCAATTTTTTTAAAGTTGGCACAACCAGTAACGTAAATTTGTGACTCAGGATATTTTTGATGAAGAGTTTTGACTTTGTTAAGTGATTCTTTTTCACCTTTTTTGGTAACAGCACAAGTGTTAAGTAAGATGATAGATGGCAGATCGTGAATTGTAGCAGGAGTATAACCTTGATCAAATAAAATCTGAGACCATTGATTAGTCTCGGCCATGTTGACACGGCAGCCAAAATTAATGGATAAGAAGGTTTTTCCTGAATTCATGTGAAGTATTATAGCAAAAAAGGTAAATCCCTCTAAGTCTTCTTTTGGCAAGGGAGACTTTAATTTTTATATTAAATTTAACCTAAAGATAGGGTGAATAAAAAATTACTTAATGGTTAGCAGTCTTTGTATTTGACTGCTAAACAATTTTAAGTATCAAAATAGGTCAAAAAGTGTAAAAATAAATTGGACTATATCAACTATTTTTTTGGATGAGAAGCGATGAAATCTTTGATGTAGTCGATAATATCAATGGTGGTATCCCAGCCAAGTTCAACTCTGGTTTTGTCGGGGGCGTTGCCAGATTCGGTCCGTCCCGGATAGCCATCGACGTATTCAATGGGTCCATCGAAAGCTTGGGCAATTTGAGTGACAGAATATTCTTTTTTGTGGCTGAGAGTATAGCCGTCCCCACTCCCCTTTTCGCCAACTAAAATCATGCCGCGAGCCAAATCTTTGACGTAGGTAAAATTGCGTTTTTGAGTACCCGGGTTAACTACAGTGAGGGGTTTATTTTCCAGATAATATCTTTGAAATTTGGCGATTAAGGTGCCATAAACTTCGTCATCTTTTTCCCGTGGCCCAAAAGCGTTGTAGAAATAACAAATAGCGTAGGGTAAATTGTACCAACGGCCGTAATTGTTGATTAGATCAACATTGACGGCTTTAGTAAAAGAATAGGGATTAGCATGACGTTCTTCGCCATTGCTAGCAAATTTGGTGCTGGAAGCAGCATAAACTAATTTACCGACTTTTCTTTGACGACAAAATTCAACTACGGCAAAAGTACCAAGGGTATTCATGTCATAAACTTTTTGAGGTTCGGTGATTGATGGAGTAACACGGGCATATTCACCAAGGTGATAGACAATATCCGGAGTTTCGGGAATTAATTTATCAATATCTTTGGTGTGGCCAGTGCGGTATTCTGCACCCTGGAGGTGATTTTCTTGGCTGCCGTTAAAGTAATTGTCTAAGGAAATTATTTTATTGTTTGGGTCTTTAATCAGTTCTTCAATAAGATGGGAACCGACATGACCGGCTCCTCCGGTAACCAAAACTATTTTTTGCATATTTTAAAATTAATGACGACCTAACCAATTATACTTTAGTTTACCAAAAGTACCGTCTTTAAGAGCATCTCTGATTTGTTGGGTGGCGTTGATCATAAAAGCTAAATTGTGGATGGTCATAAGGCGATAGCCAAGTAACTCCTGAGTCTTGAAAAGATGATGGATGTAGGCTTTATCATATTTTTGGCAGCTGGGACAATGGCAGTTGGGGTCAAGAGGAGTCTGATCCATTGTGAATCGGGCATTCATAATTTGGCTTTTAAATTTGTTTTTAAAGTCATTAGAAGAATTACCGGTTCGATGTAAAAATTGGCCACCGCGAGCCATGCGGGTGGGCAGGGTGCAATCCATGGAAGTAATTCCCTGGCCAAAAAAATCGAAAAGGTCGTCGATTTCACCAACTCCTAATAGATGAATGGGTTTACCGGTTTGGAGAGCGATGGGGAGTGAATAAGAAACGGCTTGACGCATTTTATCTTTTGGCTCCCCTACCGAAACTCCGCCGATAGCGATGCCATCAAAATCTTGAGAACAAATAAATTCGGCTGATTGTTGGCGTAAATCTTTGTAATAACTACCTTGAATAACGCCATAGAGTTTCAAATCTTGGTTTAATTCCTGGTTTAATTTTTTATGTTCATTTAAAGAACGAATGGCCCATCGGTGAGTTCTGTCTAAAGCTTTTTGGGCATATTTTTTGGTGGCAGGATAAGGGGTGCATTCATCAAAGGCAATAAGATAATCGGCGGCTAAATTGTGTTGAATTTGAAGCGATTTTTCGGGAGTGAAAAAATGAAGTGAACCATCAAGGTGTGATCGAAATTCAACGCCATCTTCGGTGATTTTGACTAGATTGCCGGCGCCATTATGGTCTTTAGCCAGAGAAAAAACTTGGAATCCGCCGGAGTCAGTAATTATTTGTCCGTTCCACCGCGTAAATTTGTGAAGTCCACCAAATTGTTTAACAGCTTGGTCGCCGGGGCGAAGATAAAGATGATAAGTATTACAAAAAAATATTTCCATGCCAATTTGGGTCATTTCTTCGGGAGACAGGGATTTGACGGTGGCTTGAGTGCCGACCGGAACAAATGTAGGTTGAGATAGCATGAGGCTATTATACTAAATCAGCGGACTTGGAGAGTGTCCGATTCAAAAATAATATCCAAGGGTCCAATAATGATTTTTTTAGGTCCAATAGAAATTTCTCCGGCAATGGTGGAGTCAAAACCTGATTGGGAAATTATTTTTTGGGCTAATTTGGTTTGATTCTTTGGAAGAAATAAGGCATAACCGGCACCCATATTAAAATTGGCATACATTTCAGTATTACTGATATTGCCTTGTTTTTGGATAAAATCGAATATTGGTTGGGGTTGAGGAATAGTCGTAATAGTATAGGTAAATTCTTTGTCAGCCCGCATGAGTTTGCGCCAGCCATGACCGGTGATGTTGGAAATATAATGAATATCAATATTTTGATCTAATAAACTGCCAATAACTTGGGCATAAATGTGAGTTGGTGTCAAAAGAGCTTCCCCATAAAGTGACCCGTCAGAAAGTTTGGCAGCGTAACCATCGGGATGATTTTTGGCAACACTTCTGGCTAAAGACAAACCATTAGCATGAATACCGCTGCTTTCAATAAAAATAATAGCATCACCGTTTTGGAGTTTATTTTGAGTGATTAATTTTTCTTTGGGGTTGATAATTCCAACTGCCGATCCGGCCAAATCAATGGTTTTTGGGTTGATTATTCCTTTAAGAGTGGGAGTTTCTCCACCGCCATAAGTGGCCCCGGATAAATTACAGGCATTTTTCCAGCCAATAATTAGATCTTTATATCTAGTTTCATCAGATAACCAATTTGAATCACCAATTCCAAAATAGGCGTTGACCACCATTGGTTTAGCCCCGACAGTAACTAAATCATTAACAATCATAGCCACGGTATCTTGGGCAATTTGATCATAATAGGTTTTGCCGGTAATTTTTCGGGTGGCGTCGGCGACTAAATTTTTAGTGCCTAACCCTTCAATAACAAAAGCTTTATAGCAATTGCCTTCATCCCAAACATAGGCTGATTCTCCCCTACTCTCGGTAATTTCTGACATGTTAAGTTTTGATAGATTTTGGGAAGTTTCGGCAGCTTGTTGTTGGGCAAAAACTTTTACCGGATCCATTTTGGAATAATCGACCCCAGAGGAAGTGTAATTCGATTTTTTATTATTCATGATGACTTATTATAAATGATTTAATTTTGTGATAAAAAGATTAGTTTTTTTTAATGTTTTGGATGTAATTTTATTTATATCTTGTTATAATATCAGCACGTTTGGCCGCAGTGGTGAAACTGGTATACACGCAAGACTTAAAATCTTG
>CAZWUG010000057.1:0-4617 GCA_964637525.1 uncultured Gammaproteobacteria bacterium
CCTAAAGCAGGAAGACAGTCGACAACCGGTGGAGTAAATACAGAACCACAAATAGCTACTCTGAAGACCATAAAAAATTCACCAACATTCCAACCGTTTGATGAAATTAAATTTGTCAAACAAGTTTGCAAAGTTGTAAAATCAAAAGTTTTTAAAGTTGATAAAGAATTTTTGGTTTGATTTAAAAATTCAATAGCTAATTTGGGATCAGTCCCCTTTTTGAGCAATAATTCCTTGCCATATTCAACGTCTTCAAATAAAAATCTTGTTTGAACAGAAAGATCAGAAAATTTAACCAGCCTTTCTTTTAAGACGGGAACTAAAATTTTAATTTGGTCATCACTGGCTTGAGGTAAAAACTTTTTGAAAAGTTGAAATAATTCTGAGTCAGTTTTTTGACGAATGTAGTAACCGTTTAAATAGTCTAATTTTTTACGATCGAAAACCGGAGATTTTTTGTGTAAATGATCGAGGCTGAAAGCCTGAACAAATTCATTAAGGGTGAAAAATTCCCGATTATCACCTGGATTCCAACCCAAAAACATCAAAAAATTGAGCATGGCTTCAGGCAGATAACCGTCTTGAAGAAATGATCGGGCAGAAGTAGCTCCATGGCGTTTGCTTAATTTACCCTTACCATCCGGGTTTAGAATAACAGTTAAATGAGCAAAAACGGGAGGTTGCCAACCAAAATAACGATAAAGCAATAAATGTTTTGGAGTAGAGGTAAGCCACTCTTCACCACGAAAAACGTGAGTGATACCCATAAGATGATCATCGACAGTGGCAGCAAAATGATAAGTAGGAATTCCGTTTGATTTGACCAAAATTTGGTCATCAATATCATTGGTGTTAAATTTAATTTTGCCTCGAATTTGGTCTTGAAAAATTATGGTTTCGTTTTTGGGAATGACCAGACGAATAGTGTAAGGAATTTTGGCATCAAGATTTTTTTGAATATCCTCTTTTGACAGATGAAGGCAATGTTGGTCGTATTTCGGGACTTGACCAGCAGCTTTTTGAGTGGCACGAAGATTGTCTAAACGCTCTTGAGAGCAAAAACAATAATAAGCCAAACCCTTATCAATGAGTTCCTGAATATATTTTTGATAAATAGCTAATCTTTGAGTTTGAATATAAGGCGCATATGGACCACCAATGTCCGGACCTTCGTCCCAAATAAGACCATAATCTTTGATTACCTGAAGAGTTCGTTCCATTGAACCCGGGACAAATCTTTTTTGATCAGTGTCTTCAATACGAACAATAAATTGACCACCATTTTTTTTGGCTAAAGCGTAATCATAAAGACAAGTACGTAAGTGGCCAATGTGATATTCCCCAGTCGGACTAGGAGCAATACGAGTGCGGACAACTTTATTGTCGATCATGGTTATTATTTTAACATTTAGTGTAAAATTATTTATGTCTTTAACACAAACAGCTTACACCAGTAGACAACTTATCAAATATGGAAGCATTGGGATTGTAGCTTTTTCTTTGTTATGGGGAATTTCTACGGCGGCTTATAAAGCTTATCTGGCAGCACATCCTCCTTATGTGGCACCAACAGTTAAATTTGGCCGAATTCCTAGACTTATTTTTCCGGAAAAAGAAACGCAATTAAAGAAATTTGCCTTTGAATTGCCTAATGATGCAGTTCCGACCTTTAAAGATCAGGCAAAAGTTTACGTAATATACCGTCCAGACAAAACTCTTTTGGCATTAGAGCAAGATAAAAAAACAGCAGCTAATTTTGGATTTACCACTGAACCGGTTGAAACAGAACTTGGTATTTATAAATTTCAGGATAGTGTAAATAATAAAACACTGACCGTGAATGTGTTAACCGGTGATTTTACAATGACTTACCCTTATGGGTCTGATCAAATGTTGGTTAATCCGGAAAAAATGGTATCAAAAACAACAGCAATAGAAATAGCAAGTAGTTTTTTAGAAAGAGGGAAAAAACTTACCAATGATTTGGTTAATGGAGAAAAAGAAGTAACCTTTTGGAGGATAGAAGGAGATGGGTTGAAATCCGTGTCGTCGCAATCAGAGGCAAATGCAGCCAGAGTTGATCTCTATAGAGAAAAATTAGATAATCTCCCGGTACTTTCGGTGAATTTTGGTCAAGCATCAGTTTCGGTGTTGGTTTCAGGATCGACAGTGGAGGCAAAAAAAATCATCGGAGTAAATTTTAAAGATATGGCAATAAACCAAGCTTCTTATTCAACTTATCCAATTAAAACCGGACAAGAAGTAATTGATAGTTTAAATTCGGGAAATTATTGGATAGCGAAAGATGTCTCGAGTGAAAATGTGACGGTGAGAGAAATTTATCTGGCTTATTTTGAACCGATGACGTTGACTAATTATTTGCAACCAATTTTTGTGGTGAAGGGAGATAATAATTTTGTGGCTTATATTCCAGCGATAAGAAGTGATTATATTAAGCAAGAAAGCGATTTAAAGCCAACGGCGATTCCAACAACGCAAACTAATTCTGCCACTTCCAGTGCAACAAATAATTAGTTTTGCCAAAAAACGTTTTGTTTTAGCCAATTGATGAGAACCTTAGTGTCTTGGAATCGGTCATCACTTTGGGCTACGACACTGATAACCAAATGACCATTTATATTTAAAAGGCCAATAAAACAACCTTTGGCTTCCGGAGTTTGACCAGTTTTTAATCCAATAACTTCCGGAATAACACCAAGAAGTTCATTAGTAGTAGTAATTTTGTGCTTAATATTGCCTGTAGTATCAGTAATTATCATACTTTTATTTTTAACAACATCACGAACAGTAAAATTTTGGATAGCTAAACGGCCTAATTGAGAAAGGTCATAAACGGTAGAATAGTGATTATTATTATGTATCCCATCAGGATTAACAAAATGGGTATTGGTTAAATTATATTTGACCATTAATTGATTCATTTGAGAGACAAACCCGGCGACACCTTCACGATAATGATTAGCTAAAGTGAAAGCAGAATCATTGGCAGAATAAACTAATAGAGCTTGAACCAGTGATTTAACGGTTATTTTTTCTCCTAATTTAAGTTCCATGGTTTTGCCTTGATTATAGACTTGGTCAATGGTGATAATTTCGTCTAACGGGTAAAGATTGAGAGCGGTAACAACAGTAGCTAATTTTGTAGTTGATGCTGGATAAATTCTTTCATTTATATTTTTTGAAGTTAGAATTTTGTTGGTGTCGACATCAATTAAAATGTAATGGTTTGAATTTAGAACCGGCTGATTAATTAATTTGATTGTTGGAGTTTTTGGAGATTGAAAATTCGATAATTGAGTATTTTGAGTAATAAAATTATTTTTGGGATAAATTTTCCAAAAAGAAAAAGTCGGCAGCCAAAAAAGATTGAGAATTAAAATTAAAATAATGATGAGAAAATCAAGCCAGCTATTTTTGAGTATTCGGGGCATTTGTCTTGAGGGTTAAACCGACATCATCGAGTTGTTTTTGATCAACTTGACCGGGTGCATTCATGAGCAAATCAACACCGTTGGAATTAAGCGGGAAGGCATAGACATCACGAATGTTGGGCTCGTCGAGGAGTAACATTATTAGACGATCAAGACCAATAGCCCAACCACCATGTGGTGGAGCCCCGTAATGGAAAGCATTATAAAGACCACCGAATTTTTTAAGAACTTCTTCCCTACCGTAACCGACAATTTCGAAAGCTTTGACCAAAGTTTCCGGTTCGTGATTACGGATAGAACCAGAGGCTAATTCGTAACCATTTAAAGTTAAATCGTATTGATAAGATTCAATTTCTAACGGATCTTTATTCTGCAAAGTTTCCATACCACCTTGGGGCATAGAAAAAGGATTGTGACCAAAATCTAATTTGCCTTCATCATTAATTTCGTAAAAAGGAAAACCGGTAATCCAATTGAATTGCAGAATATCGGGATCACGGAGATTTAATAAATCACCTAAATTAAGGCGAATATAACCGAGCACTTTGTTGGCAATAGAAAGTTTGTCAGCAACAAAGAAAATCATATCACCGGATTTGGCGGATGTAGATTGAATAATTTGTTGTTGTAGTTCTAGACTAAAGAAACGAGCCACACCAGTGTCTAAACCAGTGGTAGTAACTTTGGTATAAGCCAAACCCTTGGCACCTTTTTCTTTAGCTAAACTTTCTAATTTTTCAATTTGGGTTTTGCTAAATTCGGCACATTTGGGAGCGACTAAACATTTTATAGCCTCGGCACTATTGAAAACATTAAATTCACTTTTATTTTTGATAACGTCGGTAACATCTTGAAGCTCAAGACCAAAACGGGTATCCGGTTTGTCACTACCGTATTTATTCATGGCATCTTTGTACGGAATGCGAGGAAAAGGAAAATTAGCAATTTTTTTGTTGGGGGCAATAGTTTGATAAGTGTCGCGAATTAAATTTTCGGCGGTGGCAAAAATTTTATCCAGAGTTGGGAAACTGATTTCAATATCGATTTGATAAAAAGCACCGGCATGACGATCAGCCCGAGGATCTTCATCGCGAAAACAAGGGGCGATCTGAAAATATTTATCGACACCGGAAATCATTAATAATTGTTTAAATTGTTGAGGAGC
>CAZWUG010000058.1:0-4586 GCA_964637525.1 uncultured Gammaproteobacteria bacterium
CCAAGCTTATAAATTAAAAAAAGCGATTGAATCGGAAACTATAGAGGTAGAAGAAAGTGGAATTAAAGTGGTAGTAAGTGGTGATCAAAAGATAAAAACTTTGTCGATAAATGGTGGAGAAAATAAAATATTAGTTGATACCATAAATAAAGCCATGAAAAAATCTCAAGAAATGGCGGCAAAAAGAATGAAAGATATGGGTGGTCTTGAAGGACTTTTTTAATATGGCGGAATTTCCAAAAGTAATTAAGGATGTAATTAGTTCTTTTGAGAGGTTGCCAGGGATTGGTCCAAAAGGTGCTGCCAGGTTAGCTTTTTATTTACTCAATACTCCTAGAAGTTATGTAAGAGAATTAGCCGATTGTTTGGTAAAAATGAAAGATGAAATTAAAATTTGTAGAACATGTTTTTCGGTGAGCGAAAAAGATATATGTGCAATTTGTTCTGACGAAAAAAGAAATCATAAACAAATTTGTGTAGTGGAGAGAGCTATTGATGTGATGGTAATTGAAAATATGGGAGGGTTTAAGGGGGTTTATCATGTCTTGGGGGGAGTAATTAACCCACTTGATCATGTGGGACCGGATGATTTAAAAATTGATGAATTGGTAGAACGGATAAAAAGTTTTTTGTCCCGCGGCAATGGGACTGCGGATTGTCTGGAAATAATTCTGGCAACTAATCCAACTATGGAAGGAGAGGCGACAGCTTTGCATATTAAAAAAAGGTTGGAAGGTTTGAAGGTAAAGGTATCAAGAATCGGAAGTGGCTTGCCAATTGGGGCGGATTTAGAATATGCCGATCAGGCGACTTTGTGTAGGGCGTTGGACGGAAGAAGAGATATCTAAGTAAAATTTCTGAGTGCCAATTTCTAATTTCCGAGAAAATAATAGATAATTACATTTTGATAGAATAGATTTATGGGAGATCATAAAATATTAAAGGGAATTGGAAAAGGTTTGGGGGAGTTGGGAGCCGAGACCTTAAAGAAAACAGCTGATCAGGGGGAAAAGATTTTTGAAAGCGTGATTACAGGTAAAGAACTTTTGGGTTTGGATAATACAATGAGTCAAAGTGAACTTGATTTTCAAAAAAGAGAAGATGAGCGCAGGAAAGAAGAGGAAATAAAGAAATTGAAAGGAGAAATGGGTCAGGGTGAGACTAAAAAAGAGGGAGAGAAACAGCAGACAGGAAAGAAGCGTGATGTTGAAGGTGAAATGGAAGAGTTAAGAGACCAGAAGGAAAAGGAGGAAGAAGAGAAAGAAAGATATTATGAACGAGTAAAAGAGCAGAAAAAAGCCCAGGAGCAACAACAACAGGCAGAATATAATGATTTGATGATGGAATCAAGTAATCCGTCGAAACAAAAGAAAAGTAGAGGCAGTGCTTTTATTCAAGGGAAAAAGAAAAAATCTCAACCAACTCAGTCACAAATGTCGCAAACTAGTGAGTTTAAAGGGAAGATTGATTAATTGACACCTATATGTACATAATGTACACTTAGTTATGACGATAACAATTAATGCAACTGAGGCTAGACAAAATTTTTTTGATATTCTGGCGGCGGCTAAAAACAAAAAACAGATAACTAAAATTAAGTTGAATGGGGTAGTTGTGGCTAAAATTATTCCAGAAGAAGAGAAGAAGTTTGATTGGGATGCTTATGAAAAAAGAATGAAAGAAGCAATAAAAGTATTGAGAAAAGATAATTGGGATGATGTGTTAGAAGTGAGAAAAAAAAGTAAAATAAGGAGATATAAGGGGTGGTAAAAGTAGTAGTTGATACTTCGGTGTTGATTGATGAGATCAGAAGGGGGTCTGATTTGTGGAGTGATATAAAAGTTGCGGTGCGTGAAGGGAATATTCAACTTATGTCTTCGGTAGTGGTTTTAGCTGAACTGTGGGCAGGGGAGTCGATGAATAAGAATGATGATAGATTAATAGTGGAGGAGATGATAGAAGTAATAACTTTTTTACAGGTAGATTCTGTTTTAGCCAAAAGAGTAGGTGAAGTAATTAGAAAATATAAGCTCAGTGGGTTTGATGCTGTAATTGCAGCAACGACAATGGAATATGGGGCTGAGTTGGCAACTTTAAACATAAAACATTTTAAAAATATTAAAGGATTAAAATTATATGATGAAAATTTATAATACAGCCACGAGACAAAAAGAGGAACTAAAGACAATTAAACCGGGTATGGTGGGGATTTATTCTTGTGGGCCGACAGTATATTCCAGCCCACACATAGGGAATATGTATGCTTATATTTGTTGGGATGTGTTGGTTAGAACACTGAAATATTTGGGTTATGAAGTCCACAATGTAATTAATATCACTGATGTCGGTCATTTGGTTAACGATGCTGATAGCGGGGAAGATAAAATGGAGAAAGGGTCGAAAAAAGAAGGCATGACTGTTTGGGAAATTGCTAAAAAATATGAAAGTGAATTTTTGGAAAATTTGAAAGAATTAAACATAGAATTGCCCTGGAAAATGCCAAAGGCCACTGATCATGTTCAAGAACAAATCAATTTAATAAAGAAAATTGAAGAAAATGGTTTTACTTATAAAACCAGTGATGGAATTTATTTTGATACCTCAAAATTTGCCGATTATGGAAAGTTTGCTAATTTGAATTTGGATAAAATTCGTGAAGGAGTTAGAGTAGAGGTCAACGAGGAAAAAAGGAATCCAACTGATTTTGCTTTGTGGAAATTTTCTCCAAAAAATGAAAAGAGACAAATGGAATGGGAGAGTTCCTGGGGAGTAGGGTTTCCGGGATGGCATATAGAATGTACGGCCATGTCGACAAAATATTTAGGTGAGACTTTTGATATTCATACCGGTGGGGAAGATCATATTCCAGTACATCATACAAATGAAATTGCCCAATCTTATGGTGCTTTTGGTAAAATGACAGCTAATTACTGGATGCACAATGCATTTATTACTTTTAAGGGCGAGAAAATTAGTAAAAGTAGTGGTGGATTATTTACGGTAATGGATTTGAAAGATGAGGGTTTTGATCCAATGGCTTATCGATATATGGCTTTAGGATCAAATTATAGAAAGGGAATAGAGTTCTCAGTAGAAGGTTTAAAAGCTGCAAGAATAACTTTAAACAAACTTAGAGGTTATAAAACCAATAAGGTTGGATTGGTTAACAAAGAATATAAAAATGAATTTATGTCTAAAATTTCTGATGATTTGGCTATGCCTGAGGCTTTGGCAGTGATGTGGACAATGTTAAAATCAGGTTTGTCGGCGAATGATAAATGGGCAACACTTTTGGATTTTGATAAGGTTTTAGGATTAAATTTAGGCAGCCCGTTAAATTTTGTTGATGAAGAGGCTCCGCAAGAAGTTTTATTATTGGTTGAAGAGAGAAAAAAGGCGAGGAAGGAGAGGAATTGGTTAGAATCAGATAGATTAAGAGAAGTTATTAAAGAAAGAGGATATCTGGTTGAAGATTCTCAAAATTCTTGTAAAATACAAAGAATCAAATAATTTTTTTGTTGTAAAAAAAAGTAATTCATGTTAACCTTACAAGCTAATGAAAGGAAATAAATATCAATATCAACTAGTAGTGGTTTTAAACCCAAAGGCTGAGGAAAAAGATAAAGTCTTATCTAAAGTTACCGGCTGGTTGGAAAAAAACAAAATAGAATCAACTTCTGATCATGTTGGCCTGAAAGAATTGGTCTATGAGATTAATAAAAATACCAAAGGTGATTTTTGGGTGTATGAATTAACCTCAGAGTCGCCGGTTAAATTAAAGGAATTTAATCTCTTATTAAATCGTGAATCTAATATTATTAGATATTTAATATTGAAAAAGGAGTAAATATGCCTAGCAGATGTCTGAATAGGGTAACTTTAATTGGTAATTTAACTCGTGACCCAGAGTTAAGATATACCCCAGGTGGTATGGCGGTAGCATCTTTTGGAATGGCTACTAATAGAGTTTGGGTGACTAAACAGGGTGAAAGAAAAGAGGATGCTCAATTCCATCGAATTGTGGCTTGGAATAAATTAGCGGAACTTTGTTCCCAACTTTTATCTAAAGGTCGAAGAGTTTATGTTGAAGGAAGAATCCAATACAGAGAATACACTGATCAAGAGAATAATAGAAAACAAATTACCGAGATTATTATTGATGACATGATTATCTTAGATAATAAGGGTAATGTTGATCATGGTGATATGGCTGATTTATCTGGTAGTGGTACCGAAGCACCAGTTGATGCTGATGTATCTGATGCCGGAGCTCCAGCAGATGGAAGTATCGAGGATATTGTTATTCCTGATGACATCGGCGAACCTGATGCGGGTAAGACCGATGAAATGCCTTTTTAAGATTAAGGAATTATGATAAAGAAAAATAAAAAAAATAGTTTGTTGATTGCTAAAAGGAAAGGTAAGGAAAAAGGGTGTACTTTTTGTAAATCTAAAACCAATCCAAGATGGGAAGACTATGAGTCATATGGTGATGTTTTGTCGCCAAGAGGTAGAATTTTGGCTTCTCAGTACACCGGAGTTTGCGCCAAACATCAAAGGAAATTGGTAAAAGCAATTAAACAAGC
>CAZWUG010000059.1:0-4515 GCA_964637525.1 uncultured Gammaproteobacteria bacterium
TAAAATGTATCCTTCCCAAGGATAGGTTGAGGGTTCAATTCCCTCTAGCCGCTCCCATAAATTGCCGGAGTAGCTCAGTTGGTAGAGCAAAGCTTTCGTAAAGCTGGGGTCGGGAGTTCGACTCTCCCCTTCGGCTCTTAAGTTAGTTTTTCAGATCGTAGATATTAGATTTTAGAAAGACAAAATAATAAGTTAGTGTTAATGATTCTAGATCGAAAAAATAAAATTAGATTAGTCTCATTTCAGGATTGATTGATGTTATACTTTAATATATTATGGCTGAGTTTAAACGTTCCAGATTGAACAGAACCAATCAAGATCAAATAACTAAAAAAACGGTGTTTTTGGGTTTTTTGACTATTGCGATTTTGGTTTTAGTGTTGCTGTTTGGACTACCTCTTTTGATAAAGTTTTCAGTGTTTTTAGGTGAAGGAAAAAAGACGGCTGATCAAACAAAAAAAGTTTTACCTCCATTAGCACCGCGATTAGTGATTCCTTATGAGGCGACTAATAGCGGTAGTATTAATGTAAGCGGATTTGCTGAACCAAAAGTGAAAGTGGAGTTGTTTAAAAATTCAGTGTCGATTGGGACAACAGAAGTGTCTACTGATGGTGATTTTATTTTTAGTAAGGTTATTTTGGATGAAGGAGAGAATGGGTTTAGTGCTGTAGCTAGCACTGATGATGCAGGTAATGGCGATGGTTCAAAAACTATAGTGGTGGCCTATGATAAGACTTCTCCTAAATTAGAATTGACTAATCCGAGTGAAGAAAATTTAACAGTTGATTCGGCTGATTTTGATATTATAGGGATAACGGATTCGGATGCCAGTGTATCTATTAATAATAGGATTGCTCCAGTGAATAATGATGGGAGTTTTAAGTTAAAATGGCAGTTAAATATGGGGAAAAATGATTTGGAAATAACTTCAACGGATTTAGCTGGTAACCAAACTAAGAAAAAAATCTCAATTACTTATAGTCTTTAGAGAAAAATTAGGGCAAGTAAAGTCCAAGGATAAAGCAGTGAATTGGCAAAGAGTGAATGAATTAAAATTACCCAAATCATAGTTTTTTGGCATAAATCAGTTGATGAATATATTACTTTCCCTCCAATTAAAAATAATGTTGTTCCGATAACCCCGGTAGTGATTAAAAGGGTTAAAATACTGCCATCAAAGCCGTAGTTGGCGTGTGATTTTTGATTTTTAATTTCTCTAAAAAATGGAATATTGTTATAACCGATTCCGATTAATGGGTGTTTAGAAAATAAGGAAATTCCTTCTTGATAGTTTTCAATTTTAGCAGTGATGGATGATGTTCTTTCGAGTTTAGTCCCCTCTCCGGGTTGGCGAGGCAAACAAAAAATGGTAGCTAAAACAATAATTAAACTAATTAGAAATGGTCTGATTTTTTTGGTGGACAATGATATAAAAGCAAAAGCGACAACAAAGGATAAATAGGTAGATCGGCTGTAAGTTAGGGCAATAGCCGAATAAGAAAGAATTAAAAAGAGGTTTCTACAAGGGAATTTTTTATTAAGGTAAACTTTAACGAGAAATAAGAGGTAAATTAATCCGGTAAAAGTAGGATCAAAAAAAGTGCTAACCAAACGGTATAAATGTGGATCCCATTGGTTAACATCGAAATAAGTGAAATTTGGCCAAAAGAAATATTGAATAAAGCCAAAAATAATGTTGGCAATAATAGTTAAATAAAATATATTATGTTGTTTTTGGTTTATTTTGAGGGGAAATATAAATAGCGTGAGTAAACAGCTGAGCCTGATAAGATAAAAAAGTGAATTGAGAGAAAAAATTTGGAAGCGAAAATAACTAATAAAAAATAAAAGCCATGAATAAAGAAGAAAATAATATATATATTTATTAGTTATTTTGAAGGTTCTATTTTTAAGGTGAGAGACAAGATTAAAAGTAGTAAGTAGAATTATGGAAATATCGATTAAAGGGAAAGAAATTTCGAATATTTTAAGACGAAAGATTTGGCCAATAAAAAAAGCAAAGAAACAGAGAATTAAGATTGAGTTTTGTATAAATGCCATAGTTTAGCTTTATTTAAAAAGACATGAAAACTCATACATAAGGCCATAATTATACCGGCAGTTCCGTCTAAAAAACCAAGTCTGAAAAAATAATCTTGAATAAATTTGCCAATTGGGAAAAATATAATTTGGAACATATTGGTTTTGATTTTTTGTTGATAAAGTTCGTGAGATCGGATATTGGTATAAAAATTGATTTTTTGAATAAGAGATTTTACTGTTTGGTGGGAAAAGTGCCTAATAATAAGTTTAGTTTTTTTAATTGGTTTATGGCTTTGCCAAATTTCATGAACTTGGCCAATAAATTTACCATAGTTTTTGTTGAAAAGACGAATGAAATAGAGATGGGAATTTTCGCCATGTTTTAGGGTTTGGTCAAGAAAAATATCTTCTCTCTTGAAAGCATATGACTTATATTGATGTTTATCGAAATGATTTATGAATCGGATTAATTTCTTTGTTGGTTTTTCATCGGCATCAATGGCAAATACCCAATTGTATTTGGATTTTGAAATGCCATAGTTACGTTGAGAGGCAAAGTCGTGGTCGAGACTTTTAATAAAAATTTTAACTTGGCGATGTGGTGTTTGTAATTTTTCGAGTTGTATCACTGTGTCATCGGTGGAATTATCATCGACAATGATTATTTCTTTAATAGCTTTACATTTATCCAACCAATCAAAATTTTTCTTTATGTTTTCCGATTCGTTGTGGGTGAGGAGGAGGAGGGAGAGATTAAAATGGTTCATTTTTGATGAAGTGAATTATTTTTAGTAATTTTTCTTCAATTGAAAAGATGATAGTTAATATTATACCTTCAACTTTATTTAGGTGTGATTTAAAAAATATTTTTCTGGATTTGTACCAACTTTTTAAGTCAGTTTTGTATTTATTATCACTACTGGCTCCCCCGATATGCTTAATTTTGGAATTTGGATCAAAAATTACTTTATAACCGCTCTTATTAAGTTTAATTCCAAAATCTACATCTTCTAAATATAAAAAGAATTTTTCGTTAAATAGATTTAACTTATTATTTATTTTTTTTCGAATTATCATAAATGCCCCACACAGAGAAGTAACTTCGATTGGTTTGTGAATTCTACCTTTTTTTTCTATCCAAAATAATTTTGAAAATTTATTGTTTGGGAATATTTTTTTGAAATTTGTAAATTCAAATATAGCTGTCATAAATGTTGGGTAGTTGGTTGCTGTGTATGCTATTTCGTTTTTTTTATTGAGGATTTTTCCTCCAATGGCTCCAATCTTTGGATTTTTTGTTATCAAACTAAAACTATGTTTTATGGAATCATCAATTAGATATGTGTCTGGATTGAGTAATAGAATGATGTCTGATTTTGAAGCTTTAATTCCTTGATTTATTGCCTTTGCAAAACCTAAGTTTTTTTTATTTATGATTATTTTAATCTTTTTAGAAAATAAAACTATTTTATTTTTGTTAAATTTTTTTGAATTATTATCTATCACTATAATTTCTTTTATGTAGTCGTTAATGGGTTTAATAGAACCCAATAATTTTAAAATAGTTCTTTCTGAATTATATGTAACTGTTACTAATGAAATTTTTTTGCCTATTGACACGGACTATTTTAAATATGTAAATTTTTTTATGCTTTTCTTAAAGTCAAGAAAGATTATAGCTTATTTGGTTTTAATATTAATTTTTTGCTTGTGTAGACGTACTGTTTTTGCTGTTAATGATTTTAATGAATTTTTTTCCAATTTAGATAATTGGGATATATTGTCTAACGGATATACTGGAAGCTGGTATGTGTCTGATAATAGTTTAGTTGGAGCTGTTGGATCAAAAGGGAATTCTTTTACCTTGCTTAAAAATGTGGATTTAGGGACTAGTTTTGCAATTTCTTATGATGCTATGAATGAGGTTGGGGTAGATCAAGAATTTATATTTGCTATCAATAAAAATCCAGTCTCATTTTATGTAATAAATACTCGTTTTCATGATCCTAATTGGAATCAGGATGGTGCTAATGAAGTTATACTTTGGCAGTGTTATGATTTTGCAACTAATAACTGTAAATTTATTGCTAAAAATTCAAACTTAGGGTTTTTTCTAGATAAAAATAGATTTTATAAATTTAAGGTAATTATTAATTCAAAAGATGTAAGTTTTTACATTGATGGAGTAAATGTATTAAATCATTCTCTTGCAAAGGAATATTCTGGAGCTGTTGGTTTTTGGAACTGGGGTGGTGATTATCAAAATGGAGTCAGAAATATATATCGTAACTTTTCTGTTTGGTTTAATGGGGATACTCCAATTATTACTTTAACTCCCACAATTGAACCTACACCAGAGGCGACGGAGACTCCAACTCCAACTCCAATTCCAACATTGACTCCTACTCCGACGAACATTGCAAGAAAAAAGAAAATTTTTGTGCTGCCTGGTTTGGGAGCCAGTTGGAATT
>CAZWUG010000060.1:0-4503 GCA_964637525.1 uncultured Gammaproteobacteria bacterium
TATTATATTTTAATACGGTTAATCATTATTTTAAGCTTTAAAATATGCGGTTAATTGATATTAAAGAGAACAAAAGTAATAGAAAAAGTGTGTAAAAGTGGTTTTAAGCGGGAAAAGAAATGTTTTAGCTTTAGAAGTAAAAAATAGGGTGGTTTTGTGAGAGATAATATTTATTGTTAGAGGATATAAAAATAGGGTTAATTTTGGCAGCTTTAGAGAGTGGTTTAAGTGATTTTAATTGTTCTGATTTAGGTGATATTTTATTTAGATTGATATATTAGCTGAATTAATTGTTAGCAATATATTAATTATTTTGCTAATTGAAATTTTATGTAAAAATAAGGCTTATTTTGGGTTAAAAATTAGGTTTTATTAAAATTAGATTAGGTGATGGCTGGTGAAAGAAAATTTATTTGAGGAATTGATATGGAATAAGCTAAACCTTGTTTTTGTATCCTCAGGAGGAATTGAACCTCCATTCCAGGTTTAGGAAACCTGTGTTCTATCCGTTGAACTATGAGGACTAATTAGATCGTAGATGATAGATCGTAGATCTTAGAAAGACTAAGACAATTTTAAGCACCAGATGATAGATCGTAGAAATGCGAAGAATCATAAGTCAGGGATAGGAGATTTGAACTCCTAGTCTCGCGAACCCGAATCGCGCGCGTTACCAATTACGCCAATCCCTGATTTAACTAAACCTACGTCGGCAGGTAGGGCTTCGGCAAGGCAAACCTGCTGAAGTTAAAGGTACACTATTATATCCTAAAGTTGGTCTGATGAATTTATTTGTTGACTAGGAGGTAAAAAACTTTATACTAAATATATGACAGATGTTGACAGGAATATAAGAACGTTGATTGCTTGTTTTGTTTTGGCGGTGGGTGTTTTGGTGCCATTAAGATTTTTAGAGGTTAATGAAATGGCTAGCCAAGAGGTTAAGGTGTTAGGTGAAACTGAGGAAGTTGTGTTTGAGAGTGAGGATAGTGGCGATTACAATGAGGAAGTAACAGAGCTTGATTCAACTCTAGAAGTTGGAGAGATAATCTTGCCTGAAGTTGGCGGAGAAGAATAATTTTTTTTATTTTATTGAAATGGCGTAGAGATTTTTTGGAGCAGAGGGATAGGTGCTGGTGAGAATGATTATTTTATTGCCATCAGCCCAGGGAGCGACACAGTTAGTGTCAAAATTTTCAGCAAAGATAGTTTGTTTGTTGGTGCCGTCATAATCGATTACTTTAAGATCCTGATCTTGAACAAAAATAAGGTTATTGGAATTTGGCAGCCAAGAAATTTGATTAAGATTATCTTTAGAGTCGATAAAAAAGTTAGTATCATCTTTAATATCGTAGACATAATAGTTGCCGTTTTTAATTTGGCGTTGTTGAGTTTGGGTACTTTGGGCTGGGGGTGGAGTGACTAAATTAGGGGTAATTTCACTATCGGCTTGGGCTAAATAAAGTATTTTATTGTCGTCACTGGAGAATTGGAGATATTGGGCGGAACTGGTGGCAATAAGAGATTGAATTTCTTTTGGGACTCTATTTAATTTAGAATTGATGATTAATGAGGTTTGGGTTTGCCATTCAGTATAGATATTTTTAAGGTTATTGGTGACGTCAGTTATTTTTTGGGATGATATTGGAGTGTCTAGAGAAATTAGATAATTTATTTTGGTTTTTGGGTTAGTAGCCAATACTTGGCGTGAATTTGGGGAGAAAGTATAGGTAAAATCTGTCCAAACTATAGTAGCGGTATTGAGTGATAGTTGCCTTGAGTCATTTCTAAGTAAAGAGAGAGGTAGCCCCGATGACTCTATAATATAAAGTCCGTTGTCTTTGGTGGCCGAGGCAGAGGCAACAGCATAGATTATCTTGGAGCTGTCTCCATTAATACTAGGGTTGATAGCTCCGGTTAAAGTAATTGGTTTAAGATCAGGAACAGAACTAAATAGTTGAATGTCAGCTTGGTAAACTGTTTCCGGTTTGACAGTGATTTCTTTTTCCCAGGGTAAAAACCCATCTTTATTGATTTTTAATTTATAAATACCAGGAGAGAGGTTAATAGTATCATCGGTAGCAGTGGTAAGTTTGTCATTGATATAAACAGAAGCACCTTTTGGGCGGGAAACAGCTGAAACAATTCCAGTTGGATTTAAATTTAATCCATTTTTAAGGGAAAATTGATAACCTCTGGCTAAAAGGGAAATAATATAAGTGGAGAGGAAAATAAAAAAAGCGACAGAGGAGAAGATAATCAGACTGTGCCGGGTAGGGTTAGAACTCATGAGTATATTATAGCTTAATCGGGGGTTTTTGATTAGAATGGTAATGTATGAAGTTTTTAAAGAGATTAGGAATTGATTTGGGAACTGCCAATAGTATTGTGTGGGAAGTAGGTAAGGGAATTGTTTTGGATGAACCGACAATTGTGGCGGTGGGAGTGGAAGATAGGAAAGTATTAGCTGTAGGGAATGAAGCTAAGAAGATGTTGGGGAAAACACCTGAATATATAGAAGTGATTAAGCCTTTGGAAGATGGGGTGATTGCTGACTATGAAGTAACGGAGGCTATGCTGAGATATTTTATGAAACAAGTAATGGGAAATAATTGGTTTATTGGTCCTGAGGTAATGATTTGTGTACCGGCCGGAGTAACTCAAGTGGAGCAAAAGGCAGTGTTGGATGCAACTTTATCGGCTGGAGCCAGAAAGGCCTATTTAATTGATAAACCACTAGCGGCGGCAATTGGGGCAAAAATTCCAGTATCGGAATCTTTTGGGAATATGATTGTAGATGTTGGCGGAGGTTCGGCTGAAGCAGCCGTAATTGCTTTGGGTGGAGTGGTGACTCACCAAAGTGTTCGCTTGGGAGGGAATAAATTGGATGAAGTAATTATGGATTATCTAAAGAAGAAACATAATTTAATAGTGGGGGAACAGACAGCTGAGTTGATCAAGACAAAATTGGGATCGGCGATTAAACCAAAAAAAGTGGAGACGTTAGAGATTAATGGCCGGGACTCGATTTATGGTTTGCCAAAAAATATGACATTAGACAGCGATATGGTATATGAAGCGATTAAACCGGTGTTGGAATTAATTGTAAGAATAATCAGAGATACATTAGAAATTACTCCGCCGGAACTGGTGTCGGATATTGTCGATCGAGGAATAGTTTTAAGTGGGGGAACGGTCCAATTGAAAAATTTTAATACTTTAGTGACAAGGGAAATTGGGGTGTCGGCCCATGTGGCATTAGACCCTCAATTTTGTGTAATTAAAGGGACAGGGATAGCATTGGAAAATCTGGAAGTATACCGTCGGGCGATCAGGTGATACAGTTAACTTTTTAATCTTATAAAGTTAATTTTTTTAATTTTTTATTTAAAATTTTTAATTAAAGATAAGGCTTATAATGTGTAATGTAAAATTTTATATCAAAAATTGATTTAAATATTTATTTTTCCTAATTTATCAGTATATTTGTGAGTAAATAAATTATTCAAAAAGTAAAATATGACGGAAGAGTCTTTTTTGAAAAAATATCTTATATTCTGTTGAAGGTAAGAGAGGTGATATAGTTATTATGTATTACTTAGTTTTTATTATTATAAGGTGTTTTTAGAGGGTGTTTTGATCAGTTTTTTGATGGTAAAATAAGAAAATGAAAAAACAGGTTATGAAAAATGGCCAAAAAAGAAGGGAAAAAGGTAAAAAGAGGGCGGGTTATGATAGTTGTTTTAGTGGAAATTATTGGGAAATATTTGATATTCCGCTTTTTAGCAGAGATAATAGTCAAGTGCTAAAAATTTTAGAAGAAAAATTGGTTTTAGGCATAGAAAAATATTGGGTAGCTACGGTTAATCCGGAATTCGTGATGGAAGCGGAGAAAGACCTTGGGTTTAAACAGATTTTGCAAAAGACAAGTTTAAATGTGATGGACGGAATTGGGTTGGTGTGGGCAAGGGAATTAGATCGTAGATTGTCGATTGTAGATGGTAGGAATTTAGTTAAAAAAGTAAGAGTTGGATTTAATGTAGGGGTGGAAGTTTTAAAAGGTGAGCATAAAAACAAAATTTCGTCAGGGGCGGATTTGATTTTTGAGTTAGCTAAAATGGCTAAAGAAAAAAATAAAAAAATTTTTTTGTTGGGAGGGTGGGGTGATAGAGCGGAGAAGACAGCAAATTTTTTGGTAACAAAAAATTTAGATGGTAGATCATTGATGGTAGATCGTAGGAATAAATTAAGAATTGATTGGTGTGCCGGAGAACCTGAGGTTAGTAATGATGAGGTAGTAAGAAGGATTAATAAATTTAAACCGGATATTTTGTTGGTGGCGTATGGAATGAAGAAGCAGGAATTTTGGATTGATGAAAATTTAAAGAATTTAGATGTGGGAGTGGTGATGGGAGTGGGGAGAAGTTTTGACTATTATAGCGGCGAACTTAAACGGGCTCCTGAGGGATGGAGAAAAATGGGGATGGAATGGTTGTATTCTTT
>CAZWUG010000061.1:0-4288 GCA_964637525.1 uncultured Gammaproteobacteria bacterium
TTTATTTGGTTTTTGGGTATTTTTGTTGATCGTTATAGTCGCCGCCTCAATAGTGGTAAAATTCTTTTCCCTTACCAAAAAGTTATTTTCCCAGTTGGTATATTAATTATTTTTACTATTTTGTTCAAGTTTATTTTTAAATTATAAAATTTATTAACCGCCCTTTTTAAGGGAGGTGCCCGAAGGGGCAGAGGGTTTTTATGAATAACCAAGATATTCAAAAATTTATCGATAAAGCCAAAAGTTTAGAAAAAGGCCATCTTATGGATCTTTCTTCCGGTGAAGATTTATCTGTTGCTATCATGAATCTTATTGGTATTGAGGAACATATGTTTTTTACTTCCCAAAAACTTGGGGATACTAAATATATTGAAGTTCTCAATACTGCTCGGGAAATGCGAAAAGAGTTAATGAAGAAAATTGTCAAAGAAGGTCAAGGTGAAGTCTGGTGTACCAGCAAACATCTTTTATCTGCTTCTATGCGTCTTATGGAAGTTGGTACTAAATATCTCACTAAAGGTGATACCAAGGAAGCTAATGAATATTTCAAAAAATCCTTTGATCTCTACAATCTTTTTTGGGGTTTAAACTTAGGTATGGTCGAATCAAATCCTAAAAAACCTCAATTTGACGAAAAACCACTTCCCAAAAAAGATTTTTTAGGAAATATCAGCAAAACTATTGGTAAAATCCTTGATTGCTGCCGGGAATAACTTAGTCTCGAAAAACTAAATAAGCCCCAAAAGAAATTAACATTATTGGCCAGACATAGTCCCATCTAATAAACACTGGAAGTACCTTTTCCAATAATATCAAAATTCCCAATAACATCAATATTAATCCAAAAAATCCGCCAGATCTTTTTTGAGATTTAATTTCTTTTTTTATTTCTTTAGCCATATTTTTTGTTTTTTTAGCTGTTTTTTCTAGTAATTCACTTGCTTCTTCTTTAAAATCTATTTCTTCTCCATTTTTCATCGGAGTAATTAACCACAAAACCAAATAAATCAAAAATCCACTACCTCCACCAATTAATAAGATTACAAAAATCACTCTTACCAAGGTTGCATCTATGTCAAAGTAATCCGCTAATCCACCACAAACTCCAGCAATCATCGCTCCATCTTCGTTTCGATATAGTTTTTTATTTGTCATATTCATAGTATATAATAACCCCATGACAGAAGGTATTAGTGAAGTTTCACCAAAAGAAACACAACCGCGAGTCCTCAAAAAAATTCACTTGGTCTAAGTTTATAATACATTAATGCGTTTTTTAACCAAAGTTCTTCTTTTAACCTTATTTTTCCTTATTCCTAATCATATCTTTGCCAACCAAAAATGTACCACCATTATTAATCCCGTCAGAAGCCGACAATTATGGAAGGATCAAAGTTTAAAACCCTTAAACGATCAGTATCAAATTATTAACCAGCTTCACCTGAAAAGTACCTGGCTAATCCAAAATGATGTTTTTGACGACACCGAACTAATCACCAAAATAAAAGAATTCAATTCTGACCAAGAGTTTGGTCTTTTTTTAGAAATTAGCCCAAAATTAGCCGAAAAATCAAGAGTTTATTACCCTAGCCAAACCGAATGGTATTCTCCTAAAGCCGTTTTTCTCTCTGCCTACAACCCCACCGATAGGAAAAAACTTATTGACCAAATGATTCTAGATTTTAAAAACACCTTCGGTTGTTTACCTAAATCAGCCGGAGCTTGGTGGATTGATAGTTGGTCTCAAAACTATTTAGCCCAAAAATATCAAATTTATTCACTCATGATTGTTGCCGATCAAAAAATTACCGATAATTATGGTGTTTGGGGTCAATGGTGGGGGTATCCTTATATTGCTTCCCCTCAAAACGTTTTAGCTCCCGGAAATTCAAAAACTGTCGTGGTTCAATGGGCTCAACGTGATTTAGAAAAAGCCTACTACGGTTCCGGTCCTTTAGTTTCCAACTATTCTCTTCAAGCCAATGATTATTTAAGCCAAAAATTAAATTTTAATTATTTTAAAAACCTAGCTAATCAATATTTATCAGTCGAACCTTTAGGTCAAATCACTATTGGTCTAGAAACTGGTATGGAAAGTGTTGGCAATGAATCAGAGTATGAAAAACAATTAACTTGGATTTCTCAAAATAAAATCACTTCCTTAACCGTGAGTCAATTTTCTAACCTCTACAAACAAACATACAATTATCAAAACCCTTCAAAAATTATTTTAGAGAGCTGGCTTTTAACTCCCAAATCCCGACTTAACCAAACTTTATCAGAAGAAGTTTTTTATCAGTCAAACATTAGCTTTTCTGATAAATTTATTGCTGACCAAAATTCATTTTTAAACCGTGACTTAAATAATTTAGTTTCCAAAAAAGAGATTTTTTATTTTCCTTTCTTTCTTTTATTAATCCCAATTTTATGTTGGTATAGTAAAAGTTTTATTCCAGTACTTTTTACTTTAATACTATACTTTCCTGTCTTTAGGTCATATTACTCTTCAGGTTGGAAAATTTTTTATGGTCCAAGTCTTAACAATTTATTGCTTTGGCAAATTCTAATTTTAATTATTTTCACAATTTTAGTTACCAAAATTAGTCAAAAATTAAAAATTCATTGGGCTTCTTGGTTTTCCGTTTGGTTCGTAAATTTATTAGTTTTTATTTCCAGATATTCAGTCATCAATGACCAACGTTACTTTGGGTTTTTAATTGATAATTTTAGATTTATTGGAATCTCTATTGGAAACCATCTCAAGTTTTTAAATCAAGATTTGTCTGGTTTAGCCGCCTCTTCTATGCTTAAATTCAACCCTGTTTGGATTTGGCAACGTTGGTGGTCCTGGGCTTTGTTTTATCCAATAATAGAAATTGGATTAGTAATTTTAATCAATAAATTTATTCCCCACAAAATCAAATACATTTTAATTCTTCTATCTTCATTTTTTGTCATCTATTTGTTCAAAATAAATCCACTTTCCGTCATTTAACTAGTCTCTATGAATATTTTCAAAAAAAATATCTTTTCTTGGATTTTATTTACTTTTTCTCTTTTATTTTTTGCCGCCATTTTTTATTTAGTTCGCCATTTTATGGTAAATTTTGACGAAACAGATAACCTTACTTCTTCTTTTTTAATGGCCCAAGGTCAGAGATTTTATCTCGATCTTTTTAATATGCATTTTCCTTTACCTTATTATTTTGGTTATCTTTTTGCCCCGTTTTGGGTAAATCAAGATCCTAGTCGTTCAATTGCTATTTTCCGCCTTAGCCTTTTATTTGTTTATTTTGTTTCTTTTTCCCTAGTTTTTTTGTCATTTAAAAATCAAAAAACTAAAATCGTTTTTCCTCTTTGGATTATCTTATTCAGTTTTTTAGTTGCCTTATATCACGGCAACATGTATCTTAGTGAAACTTTTACCACCATTTTTATTAGTTCCATTTTTTGGTTAATTGGCCCAATTGTTTTAGATCTGGAAAAATTTTCCAACTACCATTTAGTCTTAATAATTCTGTTTGCCTCTCTCGCTTTTTGGACCCAACCGTTTTTAGGTCCACTCTTAATTCTGCCCTTATTTTTTATCAAAAAACCCCAATTTTTACCATTTATTTTATATTCTTTTGTTTTAAATATAATTCCAATTATTTATTTTCTACTTAACGGTCAATTTAGCGATTTTTTCCATCAAACAGTAATTTATAATTTCCAAACTTATTCCCAATTTTTTCCTGGTCAAATAGGGAATAATTCAATGATTTATCAAAATATAATTAATTTTTGTAAAAACGAGCTCTATCTTTTTACTCATTTTTATCCCGCCACCAATTTATTCGAATTTATCACTCATCTTGGCTTTTTATTATTTTTATTTATAGTTCTTATCAAGAAAAAAACCAAATTTATTCTAGCCATATTTTTAATTTTTATCGAAACTCGTAGCCGAGAATTTAAAATTATTCCTGGTCAAATATTTGATTTTGCTTTTTTCCCTTTTTTATCTGTTTCTTTGGCTTCAATTTTTCTGTTGTTAATTTATTTTAAAAAAATAAAAAATAAAATTATCACTGCATTATTATTAATAATAATTTTTGTTTGTTTAATGTTAGATTTTCAACCAATTTTTCTCCAATCTATTAATCTTGGCTATAACTACAATGTTTTTTGGAGTTATCGTCAAAGAATCGGTGAAGATATTGCCAAACTTACCACCCCAGATGAAAAAATTTTAATTTATCCCTATGAATCCGATCTTTATTTTTTTTCTCATCGTCAACCTTTTGAC
>CAZWUG010000062.1:0-3896 GCA_964637525.1 uncultured Gammaproteobacteria bacterium
CTTTACAGATTTTACGTAAAGCTGAATGAGGTTTTTTAGGAGTCATGGTTTTAACTACAGTAACAACCCCTTTTTTAATTGGATTAATAGTTTTAGCAAAACGATTGCTAATGGTATTAAAATTATCTCGAAGAGCACCAGTTTTGAGTTTTTTAACTCTAACTTTACGCCCTCTTTTGATTAGTTGATTAAATGTTGGCATTGAATTGATTTTATTAATTTTTATTCAGCAGATTGATGTTTACTTACTGGAATAAGACGTCCGATAATAACATTTTCCTTAAGACCAATCAAGTCGTCGACCTCAGCGATTAATGAAGCTTCGGTCAAAATACTGGTGGTTTGTTGGAAAGAAGCAGCTGATAACCAAGATCCGGTAGTAAGAGCTGATTGGATTAGGCCTAAAAGAATTCTCTTACCTTTGGCTGGTTTAGCGTCCGGATTCTTGTCTTTGGCTTTGTCATTGGCAGCATTGAAAGCAGCTAAAGAAACAATTTGACCATAAAGGAAAATAGTATCGCCCGGATCTTCAATTTTGATCTTACCACTCATTTCTTTAACGATAACTTCAAGATGTTTATCGTGAATGGTAATACCTTGTGATTCATAAACGCCTTGGATATTATTAATAAGATATTTTTGAGCCGCTTCTATCCCCTTAATTTCCATAATTTCACGGACATCAAGAGATCCTGAAGAAAGTTGAGTACCTTTAGCGACTAAGTCACCATCAGAAACTAACAAATTAACATTTAAAGGCAAGATGTAAGTAATAGTTTTAGTGACTTTATCATTATCCTTACCGGTAAGTTTAATTTCATAGCCATCAATATTTTCCTTAACTTTAAGTTTACCCGAAATTTCGGCTAAAGGTGAAGGAAGTTTAGGCATACGAATTTCAAAAAGTTCCTGAACACGGGGCAAACCTTGAGTCACGTCGATACCAACGACACCTCCAGTGTGCTTGGTACGAAGAGTAAGCTGGGTACCTGGTTCTCCAACTGATTGAGCACCGATAACACCAACCGGGACACCAATATCAACAGGTTTTCTGGTGGAAAGATCCCAACCATAACAGTGGCGGCAGAGACCGGTTTCAGCAGCACAAGTTAATGGTGAACGGACATCAACTGATTCAATTTTATGAGACTCAATTAATTTTATAGCCTCATCGTCGATAATACTTCCCTGATTGAGGATAACTTTTTTAGATTTAGTATCAATAACCTCATTGGCTAAAATTCGACCTAAAATACGACGGGTGAAATATCTTTCACGACCTTTATCGTTAGCCTCAATGGTAATGAACTTGTCGGTGCCACAATCATCCATGCGGATGATAGAAGTATGAGCAGCATCAACTAAACGACGAGTTAAATAACCAGCATCGGCGGTTTTTAAAGCGGTATCAGCTAACCCCTTACGAGTTCCGCGAGCACCAGTAACGTATTCAAATACCGATAATCCTTCACGGAAGTTCGATTTAGTAGGAAGCTGAACGATTTTACCCGTAGGATCGACCATAAGTCCGCGCATACCAGAGAGCTGTTTGATTTGATCTTTGGAAGCACGTTTGATACCGGCATTGGAAACGACACGGATGGGAGAATCAATGTCAAGAGTTGCCCAAGTTTTTTCAGCAATTTCTTCGGTTTTATCTAACCAAACTTTTTGACTGAGACGTTTTTTCTCATCATTGCTGATAAGACCCATTTTGTAATTATCTTCGATATCGGCAACTTGTTTGTTGGCACCATGAATGATTTCTTCCTTTTCAGGTAAGTAACCACAATCTTCCATAGACAAAGAAATTCCGGAAAGAGTAAACCCTTTGAAACCAATGTCTTTAAGAGAGTCAATTAGTTTGACAGTTTTAATACGACCAGCAATATCAAGAGATTTTACGACTAAATCGTTAAGAGCTTTAGATCCAGCCATAGCCTCATTAACAAAACCAAATTCTTTTGGGAGCACTTGATTAAACCAAATACGACCGAAAGTAGTTTTAATAATTTGATCATTAAGACGAACAGCAATAAGTTCCCGAAGTTCAATTTTCTTTGATTGATAGGCTAATTCAGCTTCATTTTCGTCAGCAAAAATGGTTAACCTTTCAAGACCTTTAATCTTTTCTTTTTCAATATCTTGAGATCTAATAGAAGTGATGTAATAACAACCGACAGCCATACCTTGTGATGGAATAGAAACCGGGCTACTATCGGCTGGTTTAAGTAAGTTGTGAGAGGGTAACATTAATCTCTTAGCTTCTTTTTGGGCTGCATTAGATAATGGTAGATGAACCCCCATTTGATCTCCGTCAAAATCGGCGTTAAACCCCTTACAAACACATGGATGCAAACGAATAGCCAAACCATCAACTAAAATTGGCTTAAAAGCTTGGATTGAAAGTTTGTGAAGTGTTGGAGCGCGGTTAAGCAGAACATATTTGTCCTGGGTAATTTTTTCCAAAACATCATAGACCTCGGTGACCCGATGGTCAATTAGATTTTTAGCACTTTTGATATTAGGAGCAATACCAACGGCCATAAGTTCACGAAGAACAAACGGTCTGAACATTTCCAGGGCAATTTCTTTGGGTAAACCAACCTGATTTAATTCAAGCTCAGGACCGACAACGATAACTGAACGACCAGAATAATCGACACGTTTACCAAGTAAGTTACGGCGGAAACGACCTTTTTTACCTCTTAATAAATCCGAAAGCGAACGAGGGACTCTTTTTAGACTTTTTCGTTTATTTTTGGAACTTTTTTGAGCATCAATTAAAATATCGACGGATTCTTGTAACATGCGTTTTTCGTTGCGTAAAATGATTTCCGGAGCCCCAAGTTTGAGTAATTTTTTAAGACGGTTATTACGATTGATTAAGCGGCGATATAAATCATTTAAATCAGAGGTGGCAAAACGGCCGCCGGTAAGTTGAACCATAGGACGTAAATCCGGTGGAATAATAGGGATATGAGTCAAAACCATGGATTTTGGATTGATATTGTTATCCAACATACCCGTAAGAATGCGGATTTTATACATGATTTTCTTTTTCTTGAGCTTAGAACTAGTTTTGTTTAATTCTTTTTTAAGATTTTTAAGAGTTTCAGGAATATCAATTTGGCCTAAAACTTCAACTAAACTTTCGGCACCTATCTTGGCAGTGAAAAAGATATCAGCTTTGAATTGAGAAAGATAAAAACTTTCTTCATCAGAAAGAGTATTTAAAACATCCAAAGATTGGATTTTATCTTCGAGATATTTAATTAAACTTTCAATCCGATTTTTTTCTGTCAGGCCTTTGTTTTCAATTTTTTGAATATCTTGCTTCAAACGAACATCGCGTTCTTCCTGAGCAATAAAAAGCTGATCTTTATTTTTAATTTTCTTTTTAAGATCTGCTTTTTCGCTTTCAGTTTCTTTGGTTTTAATCTCAATATTTTTCTTGGTTTCGGTATTAATTTGTTCGATTCTTTTTTGAGAGTGTTGGTGAAGATTTTCTAAAGCTTCTTTTCGTTTAGAATCATCGATTGAAGTAATCAAATATTTAGTAAAATAAACAACAGCTTCTAAATCTTTTTGAGGAACATCGAGGATGACACCAATTGGAGATGGAGTGTTGCGAAGATACCAAAGATGAGTGACAGGAGCGGCCAAAGTGATGTGACCCATACGTTCACGTCGAACTTTAGAAGTAGTAACTTCAACACCACAACGATCACAAATAATACCCTTGAATCGGATTTTTTTGTATTTTCCGCAGTAACATTCATAATCACGAGATGGTCCAAAGATTTTTTCACAAAAAAGACCATCTTTTTCTGGACGCCAGCTACGATAATTAATAGTTTCTGGTTTAGTAACTTCACCACGAGACCAACTTAAAA
>CAZWUG010000063.1:0-3805 GCA_964637525.1 uncultured Gammaproteobacteria bacterium
AAATTGTAAGGTAAACCATTTTGAGTAATTTCAAATTGGCTGTTGGAAACATAAGCCCATTTGTCGGTAGGATTAAAAATAGCGATATCCCCAGTACGGTTTGATTTAATTTGTGAATTGATCAAATAATTAGTGATAAAAAACCCGATAAAAAGAAGTAAAGCTAAAATAATTTTTTTTGATTGTTGGTAGGTTTTTTGAAAAAAAATAAGGATAATTAAAAGTATCGGAGTAAATATTTTAGCTGAATGATAGGTAAAAAGACTAATTCCAAAGAAAAAGACGGAAAAGAAATATAAGAGAGATTTTTGGGTTTGATTGGCTAAAAGAAAAAGATAAAAACCGAGAGAAACAATAAAAATAACTAAGTTGGCTTCAAGAGCAATACGAGATATAGGTAGTAACCAGGGAGAGATAGAGATAAACAAAGTGCTTAAAAGAGAAATTTTACTATTTTTAAATAGAATATCGGCAATCAGAAATGTAAGTAGAATAGTAAAAACAGAAAATAAAGCATTGGGAAAACGAACGGCAAAGGGAGTTAGCCCAAAAATTTTTATCGAAGGGATGATTAATAATGTTTGAATTGGCGGTTTATAGTCACCAAAAGAACGAAGATTGAACCAATTGGCATTCCCCCACTCATCACGACCTGTTTGAAGGATAGAATAGGCAGTGTAGCCTTGAGCTAATTCATCCGGAGAATAAGCATTGGGAATATCCCCTAATTTGTAGAACCTTAAAAAAATTCCAAGGGCAATAATTAATATTAAAAATATTTTAGTCTTCATATTTTTTGGATTATTTGAGCTAGTATAGTTTTGTTGGGGTTGTAGATGGTTTTTATAGTTTTAAAGCCTTCTCTGGGTTTTTGAGAAAGATTGATGTCTCCGGGGATTTCGTTTAGTTGAAATAAGACAAATGTATCACCTGATTGAGCGATTTGATTAATTTTATTAAAAATTTCGTTGTAGTCGTTGACTACATGTTGCCAATTATTAATGAAAAAAATTTGATCAGATATTTTGAATCCGGACATATTGTCAATGATATTTTCTTTTTGGTGATCGTCTATTTGGATGTTTTGATTGGGAGAAATTTTTTGATAAAAAAGGAACGGAAGAAGGGAGTTAAACCGGGTATTACTTATAAAAATTCGATTAGATGAGTTTATGGGGATATTGCTGAAAATTTCTTTGTAGCCATAATCCCAGTCATTGGGGAAATCTTTGGAGTAATGAGTAAAATACTCATGGGAGTAAAGGGATGACTCGATAACAAAACTAATAGCCAATAAAATTAGGAATATCTGAGGAATAAAATATTTTGATTTCAGACATTTAGTTACTCCTTGGGCTATAAAATAAGAAATGGGTATAAGCATGGGGAATAAACGAGTGGCATGAGTACCGCCGTTGATAGTTAAACTTGAAGCTATGGGAGAAATTAAAAGCCAAAAAATCATTAGTTGGTTGGCCTTTTGTTTGACATCAAGGGAAAAAAATCCAACGATAAAAACCGGAAATAAGGAAATAAATAATAGGCCAAAACCAGGCAGATTATGACGGACATTCAGCTTATCTCCGGTTAAAAATAAAAAAGACGGAGAAAGGGAAGAAAGGTAATTTTTGGCTATTTCTTTTGACCAATAAATTGGTTTGTTGTGGAAAATGGCTTCGACACTGGCGGTAGTAGCTGAAAATGAAGTTCTTTTTTCGATAATGTCGCTAATTATTTGGGAATCATTAAAAATATTAAGAGATGAAAATCGCTCGGCAGCTTTACCAAAAAATATTTGATTAATAATGGGAATAATTATTAATAATGTAAGAGCAGAAGTGATAGCTAGGTTTTTTATATTAATCCAGGTTTTTACTTTTTTGAGATTATTGGCGATGAGAAATATGACTAATAAAGGAGTAATTATATTGGCCGTATTATAAGTGTAAAAAGTAAGGCCGAAAAGAATAATTGATAAAAAAATAAAAATATTTTTGTTATTTTGGGTAAATTTATAAAAGAAATAAGTTGCGGCCAAAAAGAGGGATATTAGGAGGGTTATTTCAAAAGAATTTCGGCTGTAGTGAAAGTGCCAAGGGGAGAAGGCCAGAATACTAGATGATAAGAGGGCTAGGGCGTTAGATTTAGATAGAAGAAAAATTAATTTATAGAATAAATAGATACTTAAAACTCCAAAAATAATTGGAGTAATTCGAACCCCCAGTTCATTTAGACCAAAAAGTTTTATACCGGGGATACTGGCATAAATTAATAATGGGGCTCGTGATTCGGAAAGGGAGTTAATATAAACAGGGAAAGTGGTTCCCCGATAATCTTTACCTGTTTTTAATAAAGAGTAAGCTTGATAACCAACATCTATTTCATCTCCAAACAAGCTGAGATTATTTATTTTGTAGATTCGACTAAAAAAAGAAACTAAAAGAAGGATGGCTAAGGCGATAGTTGGTTTTTTAATTTTCACTTTTTAAATATTTAAAAAAATATCTCAAACAACTAACTATAAGTATAAGGGATAAGAGGCGGCAAAGAATCGAATTGTTCCAATCAAGAATAGTTTTAAGGAAGGGTATGTGAGGATAATACCAAAGTTTGTAGAGATTTAAAAAATGAATCAACGACAGAGCAATGAGTGATTTTATTTTTAAAAAAGGTTTAGGTAAAATTATTAGAATGGAAATTAAAGGGAAAATTGGGTATAAATATCTTTCGTGCATATTAGTAAGGAAGATGAAACAAGCAAATGCCGAAAGGAATAAGGCAGAAAAAATATTTGATAAGGTTAATTTATTTTTTATAAATTTTAACCAAATTGGGATAAGAAAAAGGATATAGAGAATTCTTCCCCAAAGCTGAAAATTAATTCCAAAGAATTTGGTAAATTCGGAGTTGGATAAATTAATACCAAAAAGTAAGGCCCATAAATTAAAAGCATTCCCATTTAACATACTCCCCTGTCGAGATAAAATTCGGTTGGTATACATATACCAAAGCCATTCAAATGAGTTTTTGTCACCAAAAGTAAACGGTAAGGCTAGGAGAAAAATAAAAATTATAGTGGTGATAATAGGCAGGATAAATTTTTTCCAGTCTTGAATATTTTTTAATAGCAAAAGCCCAAAGATAGGGAGATAAATGATTAATGAAAGTTTAAAGAGAAAAGTTGAAAGAAAAATAGTAATCCCAAAGAAATATTTCTTTTTGAAAGTTAGATAGATACCTAAGATGGCTAAGAAATTTATTAAGGAATCTGTCTGTCCCCAAACAGCTGAATTGTAAATTAAAACCGGATTAAATAGGAATAAAGAGGCGGCTAAAATTGATTTTTTGGGATTTATTGATTGGACTATACGATAAATTAAATAGGCTAGACCAATATCGGAAAGAATGAAAGGCAGTTTGACCAGCCAGATATGGAGATTTGCTTCAATAACAGGAATGATAAATGAAGGAAAACAAGAAAAAGTATTATTTAAAAACATAATAAAACCAAAAAGCCAATTTCTAATTTTGGCTATAAAAGCAAAAAGAATAATGCTTCCAAGTGGTTGGTTGGGCCAAGAAACACCCCAAAATATATTTTCATAAAAGTTTTTGGGTCCTAAAGTTAAGAAGCGATTTCCCCAGTCTAAATGATTTAGAATATCGGGATGAGATTTAGAGACTATGATGATAAGCAAGCGTAAGCCTAATCCTAGAATTAATTTTTTTTTTATATTCGGCCAATAAGTTTTTGCCATTTTTGTCCAGACCAAATTATAAAGTTGATTAGGGAGTGTTTAAGATA
>CAZWUG010000064.1:0-3575 GCA_964637525.1 uncultured Gammaproteobacteria bacterium
TGTTGGTGCTAGTAGTCTTTGTGTCAGTTTATGCTCTCATTTATTTGAATGAAAGCAACCTGTATTTTGTTGATCTCCTGGAGAAACAGAAGGAATATTTTAAGTATCTCTGGGAGTTACACCCACAAAATGTGGTTACTATGAACGGATAAGAAAGGAGGGTAAGCGTGAAAAATTGGACGTTGGGGCAAAAAATAGTTTTTCTGGTGTTTGTACTGGTTCTTGTTATCCTGCTGGGGATGTTGGCCTTGTGCCTAAAACCGCCGGTGATGGACGCTCAGCAGATTGCTGCCTTAGGTCTGAAAAACGCCTTGGGTGGCGAATGAAAAATTCGCGGATGGCGGGGTTGATGTTGGATAAACATGAAGATAGATGTGGTGAGCGTAAAGCTTACTCCCCTATTTCTCATGCCAGCATTGACCCCTTTCCTTTTTAATTAAAATTATCAATTATTTTTTGAGTTAATAGAAAACTGAAAATAAATTTAAGATGGACTTTTTAAAAGAGAGAACCGGCAGGAATGCGAGAAGCATTAACCTGCCGGTATGAAGGTGTTTTTATCGGAGGGTAGGGTGTTTGAGGGAAATGAGGGAGTTTTTGGATATAAGGAAATGGTATGGGTTTGCCCGAACGAGATTTTCGATCTCACTTGGAAGGACCGGATTTTCTTCTTTCGGATTTTGGGTGGTTGCTAAAGTGGCGATTGTCTTAGCATCTAGTCCTTGGTTATTATTTCTCTTAAGGAGTTGATAGACATTTTCGAGTTTTACCATTTTACTGATTCTCCTTTACATCTGACCTGTTTTCCACGCACCGCGATATTGGTGCGGGTGTTTCAGTTCATAACTAAGTTGACCTTTGCCTATTGGTCGACCGATGAAATGGTTGAGATTGTTGCTTATGATCTGTTTGGCGTCAGTATAACTGACAGCCGGACCAAATGCGGCGACCATCGCGTTGATGGTCATGGGTTTCTTGGCGTCCGCTAGCATACAGAAAAACCTGAAACGAGTTAGACCGGGATTGTTGGTCATGAAATTTCCCCTCCTTTTAAATGTGCACCTTCGAGGGTAATTATATCACATTATAGGATTAATAGTTATTATTTATCGGGAAGTAAGAAAAAACCGGCAGAGAAAATGTGCTAAAAAGCGCACTTACCTGCCGGTTGTAGGTTTGTGAGAGGAGAAGTTAGTAGCGAATGGTTTCTTGCTCTTGGGCGTCTTGGATGTATTGTAATCCTTTTGGACTGCAAGAGATCAGGGTTGGACTGACTGGTTGGTTGGTGAAAAGATCGCCATACCTTTTTCCGTTGACGATCCATTCGATGAACGCTTTGCTGGCGTTGGTTTGTTGGGTGATTTCAAGAATGGTTTTGGGTTCTGCCGAGATCACCTTTAGAATGTTGACAATCAACCTTTTTGTTGACATGGCGATGTCTCCTTTTATCAGGTTTTGGTTTCGGGTCGGACAGTGTAGCGGATAATTCCGCCTTTTAAGATATGTTTTTGGAATCGGTCGCTGCTGTCGATCAGGGCGGCAACATTGGTTGGCGATAGACAAAAATGAATTGACATTTCCGTTATTGTCATGGGGACGTTGTGTTGCTTTAACATGCTGATCAGCTCTTCCAAGTCGATAATTTTCGTAAAAATCCTCTCCTCTCTTAATTATTTAAAGGTGCTATTACCTTTGGAGTGATTATAACCTATTTTAGCCTTAAAGTGTATTGTTTGCCGGAAAGTAGGTTATTTGTGATAACTGAGTTCTAAAACGAATCCGAACACCTGATTTAAAATCAAACATGAAGAAAATCAATAAAATTAAGTCTTAGGGATGAGATGAAGTAGGTTTCTTAAAAGGGATATGTTTTTTAGTAAAGAATCAAGATATATCTGTGAAAAATAGAAAAAATTGTTATCATTGGTTATGAAAGTAATAATTCTTTGTGGTGGGCAAGGGACCAGGTTGCGGGAAGAGACTGAGTTTAAACCAAAGCCCATGGTTTATGTGGGGAATCAGCCTATCCTGTGGCACATAATGAAAATGTATTCGTTTTATGGTTTTAATGAATTTATTTTAGCCTTGGGTTATAAGGGTGACTATATAAAAACTTTCTTTTTAAATCAAAAAGCTTTGACTTCTGATTTTACTTTAAACACGAAAGATTTTGAGTGTGAATACCATATGGAAAACAGGGAAGATGTGGATGATTTTAGAATTACATTTGTGGATACCGGATTGGAAACTATGCCAGGTGAAAGGATTTTAAAATGTAAAAAATATATTCCGAAAGAAGATGAAAATTTTATGGTGACTTATGGAGATGGAGTTAGTGATCTTGATGTAAAAAAAGAATTGGCGTTTCATAAAAAACAAGGAACTATAGGGACTATAATGGGAATTCATCCAAAATCAAAGTTTGGAATTATTTTACTTGATAATGAAGACAGAGTCAAAGAGTTTAGTGAAAAGCCAGTGATGGATGATTGGATAAATAGTGGTTACATGATTTTTAAACGAGATGTATTTAATTATTTAAAACCGGGTGAAACTGAACATCCAGCGTTGCAAAGATTAGCTAAAGAAAAACAACTTTCTATGTATAAACATAATGGTTTTTGGGCTTGTATGGACACAATGAAAGAACTTAATGATTTAAATACTTGGTGGAAGCAAGAGAAACCACCATGGAAAATATGGAAATAAAAAGTAAATTTTTTGGGAAAAATGTTTTGGTTACTGGTGGAACTGGGTTTGTTGGATCACATTTGGTGGAAGAGTTAATAACTCATGGTGCTAATGTAGTCACGACATTTGAATACACTGATCCCTTGTCTTATTTTATGATGAGAGGATTTGATAAAAAAGTTACTATGGCACAGGTGGATGTAGCTGATTTTGATGCTGTAATGGATTTATTAACAAAATTCGAAATTGATTATATTTTTCATTTGGCGGCTCAGGCAATAGTGACGACAGCTTATGCGAATCCTAGAAAAACTATCCTTTCTAATGTAATGGGGACAACGAATGTATTAGAGTCAGCCAGGCTGTATCAAAAGGTAAAGGCAGTGGTAGTGGCTTCTTCTGATAAAGCTTATGGTAAATTAGCTTCGGGCCAATATATAGAAACAGATCCGGTAAAAGGTGATCATCCATATGATGTGTCAAAATCAGCCACTGATTTGATTTCAAATATGTATTTTAAAACTTATCAAGTGCCAGTGGTTATCACTCGTTTTGGGAATATTTATGGTGAAGGTGATAATAATTTTTCTCGAATAATTCCAGGAATTATGATGTCTTTACTTAAAAATGAAACTTTGGAATTGAGAAGTGATGGAAAAGCGGTTAGAGATTATTTATATGTTAAAGATGTTGTTAAAGGGTATTTGATGTTAGCGGAAAAAGTAGAAGAAACAAAAGGAGAAGCTTTTAATTTTGGATCAAATGATACTTTATCGGTAATAGATTTAATAAAAGAAATTGAAAAAGCATTGAAAGTGAAAGTGTCTTACAAAATTTTGAATATTACCAAAAATGAAATTCCCTATCAATCGTTGAATTATGAC
>CAZWUG010000065.1:0-3566 GCA_964637525.1 uncultured Gammaproteobacteria bacterium
AATTCTACCTATTGCTATCACTTGACTTAGGTAGTAAAATACCTACATTCTGGCGAGCGGTTGGTACATAACTTGCCTGTCTACCTAAATGTCTGTCCACCAAGATTGTGAAGCTATCGATGGACGAAGCTTTTGGTAGATTCTCTATTTTAGTAATTAAAACACTTTGATGCCTTCCGTAAAACGAACTTCATGGGGTAAAAAATACCCAAACCTTCCTAAATTAGACTTAATTCAAATCCAAAAAGAATCATGGAAAGATTTTCTTGACCGAGAACTAAAAGAAACTATCCAAGCCATTTCTCCTATTAGCGACTACACTGGAAACAATTGGCAACTTGATCTTGGTGAAATCAGCTACGATCCGATCACCATTGACCCTCAAACTGCCAAGAAAAAAGAATTGAACTATACCCTGCCAATTCGCATTAAAGCCACTCTTACCAACAAAAGAACTGGTAATGTCAGACAAGAAGATGTCTTCTTTCTCAATTTACCTACCATGACCGATGAAGGAACTTTCATTATTAACGGTATTGAAAGAGGTGTTATCAATCAATTAGTCCGATCTCCTGGTGTTTATTTCACTGGTGAACAGGATCCTGCTACCGGCAAAACTCTTTATAATGCTGAGCTTCGCCCTAATAAAGGATCATGGTTAGAGTTTTTTATCGGTAAAAAAGAGGTTGTTTTTGCCCGAATTGATCGTAAAAAGAAATTTCCAGCTACTATACTTTTAAGAGCTGCTTGCCAGCTTGGCGATAAACAGTTAACTGCTGAATTTGGTGATTTTATCTCTGCTACTATTCAAGCCGATATTTCAAAAACTCCGGAAGAAGCTGTCTTGGAATTTTATCGAAAGCTCCGACCGGGCGAACCGGTTGTTTTAGAAAATGCTCAAAAATTTTTTGAAGAAAGATTTTTTGATATTAGAACTTATGAATTAGGTAATGTCGGCCGTTATAAAGTCAATAAAAAATTTGGTTTTGATTTTGATGACTCCAATAAAGACAATTGGGTTTTAAGAAAAGAAGACCTTATCGCTACCATTAAATACCTTATTCAACTCCAAAAAGGTGAAGTCACTCGTCTTGATGATATTGATTCCTTGGGTAATCGTAGATTACGCCGCTGTGGCGAAATAGTTTCTCAAATTGCTCTTCGCCCTGCTATGGCTCGATTTGAAAGAATGGTTAAAGAAAGAATGTCTCTAATCTCTACTAAAGAAAAACCAACCCCAAGCCAAATGATCAATCCTCAGCCATTAATTTCAGCTCTTAATACCTTTTTCCGATCCAACCAGTTATCTGCTATCTTAGATCAAACTAACCCATTAGCCGAACTTGATTTATTGCGCCGGGTTACCGTTGTTGGTATTGGTGGTTTGACTCGTGATCGAGCTGCTTTCTCTATTCGTGACGTTCATACTTCTCAATATGGTCGTATCTGTACCGTCCGTTCACCGGAAGGTCCAAATATTGGATTAGTCACTTATTTAGCTCTTTACGCCAAAATAGATAAATATGGTTTTATTCAAGCACCTTTTAGAAAATTAATTAAAACTAAAGGCGGTTATACTATTTCTGATGATTATTTTTATCTTGATGCTGACGATGAATATGATAAAAAAATTACTCATCTAGGTATTGATTTCGATGAAAATGAAGTTACCAAGCAAGAGTGGGTTCCTATCCGTTTTCAAGGTGAATTTATTGAAGGGCCGGTTGATCAGGTAGAATATATCGATTTAGTTCCAAATCAAATTGTTGGTGCTTCTGCTTCATTAATCCCATTCGTTGATCATGACGATGCTACCCGTGCTCTCATGGGATCGCACATGCAGACTCAAGCCGTTCCTTTGATTTCTCCGGAATCTCCAATTGTGGGCACCGGTATGGAAAGCTCTGTTGCTACTTCTATGAACAGATCTATTTTAGCCAATCATTCGGGTAAAATTATGTCTATTGACGGTGACAAAATAGTCGTTGCTTTAGATAAAAAAGTTGAAATCCAACATCATGACCAAAGTGAAATCAGTCAAGACGGTAAATTTGAAACTTATCGCTTGTCCAAATTTGAAAGAACTTCTCCATATGGAACTTGTTACAACCAAAAAGTTGTTGTCAATGTTGGTGATGTCGTGAAAACTGGTGATTTATTGATTGATGGCCCATCTACCCATGGTGGTGAATTATCAATTGGCCAAAATTTATTGGTAGCTTACACTGAATTAGATGGTTTAAATTATGAAGATTCTTTCTTGATTTCAGATAGGTTAGTTAAAGAAGATATTTTAACTAATATCCAAATCTACGAATATCAGGCTCAAGTCGTCGAAACTAAATTAGGCTCTGAAGAATTAACCAAAGACATTCCTAATGTTTCCGAAAATGAATTAGCTAAGCTTACTGAAGACGGTATTGTTATGATTGGTGCCACTGTTGGTCCAAACGATATTTTAGTCGGTAAAGTTGAACCTCGTGGAGAAAAAGAGCTTTCATCTGAAGAAAGATTATTACGTGCCATTTTTGGTGAAAAAGCTCGTGAAGTTAAAGATACCTCTCTTCGTATTCCCAATGGTGAAGGTGGTGTTGTTATCAAAGTAGATATCTTATCAAAAGATGGTGGTGATGAACTTGATCCTGGTGTTAACAAAATTGTCAAAGTTTATGTAGCTCAAATTCGCCGTATCCAAGAAGGGGATAAGATCGCCGGACGTCATGGTAACAAAGGTGTCATTGGTCGTGTTTGGCCAACTTATGACATGCCTCGTACTGCTGATGGTACTCCAGTTGATTTGGTAATGTCTCCAATTTCCGTTATCTCTCGTATGAATCTGGGGCAAATTTTAGAAACTACCCTAGCTTATGCTGGATTCTACCTTAATAAACGCTATGCTGTTCCTGTTTTTGAAAGGTATCCGGAAAAAAGAATCTCTAATGAATTAGAAGCAGCCGGTTTACCCACTAACTGTAAAATCCAACTTTACGATGGTCGCACCGGAGAACCTTTTGATCAAAAAACAGTTGTTGGTATTGGCTATATTCTTAAGCTCGTTCACATGGTTGATGATAAAGTCCATTCCCGGTCTACCGGTCCATACTCTTTAGTTACTCAGCAACCTCTTGGAGGTAAAGCTCGTATGGGAGGTCAGCGTCTTGGAGAAATGGAAGTTTGGGCTCTTGAAGCCCATCGAGCTGCTCACACTCTCCAGGAAATGTTAACTCTCAAATCCGATGATATTGAAGGTCGTACTCACGCTTTCCAGGCTATTATCAAAGGAGAAGTCATTCCGGAACCAGCTATCCCGGAATCTTTCAAAGTTCTTACTAAAGAACTTGCCGGTTTAGCCTTAGATATTTCTCCTGTTGGAGTTAAAGAAACGATCATAGAAGAAATTTCAGAAGAAACTTCACCAGTTGACATTACTCCAGAAGATATTGGACCACAAATCCCAGTAGAAGATGCTATCGCCTCAGAAACTGATGGTTTAACTATAGCCGATGATTCGGCTCAATTAGAAGATGAATTAAAGGAGGAACAATAATGTTTAAATTTAAAAGTAT
>CAZWUG010000066.1:0-3532 GCA_964637525.1 uncultured Gammaproteobacteria bacterium
AATGATTTTAAGGTTTTTTATTTTTTTTAAAATTTCGACAGTATCGTCTGCTGAGCCATTATCAACAACGATGATTTCTTGCCCCGGAATATATCTATTGATGGTGTCGACACATTTTTTGGTGATTTGGGCAGTGTTCCAGGTAACAATAATGATAGATAATTTATTCTTTTCTGCTAAATTCATTTTACTTTGATTTTACACTAAAAGTTAGATGTTTTTTGGAATTCGATTGGTATAATTGACTTATGAGATTATGGTGGCAGAGGAATTGGAAAATGATGTCATTAATAACTATTTTAGTAATGGCTAGGTGGGGTTTAAGTTTTTTGCCGGCACATAGTGATATAAGAATTCAGGCAGAATGGGGTAAATGGATGTATGAGCAAAAATCAGTTGTTGGCTTGTATGACCACAATGTCTGGGGGTGCATTTGGCCAAATCATCCTCCATTAATAAGTTGGATATATTTTGAAGCTTATAAAATACACAGTGGTTTGATGTGGGGGCTGTCATGGTTGGGGAATTTTATTGCTTTACACAGATTGGCGCCAACTAAATTTATGTGGCTGTTTAATTTTATTAAATGGTTTGGTCAATCAAGATATAAGAATACGGAATATTTGATGGGGGTGATAGTGGTGATTAAACAAATTATGGTTATAGCTGATTTTGTTATAGCGTGGGTAATATATAAGCTTTGTAAACTAAATAAAGTTGATTGGAAAAAATTTGTTTTTGGTTATTTATTATTACCATTTTCTTGGTATTTATCGGCAGTTTGGGGTCAATCCAACCAATTATCTTTTGTATTTTTGATCATTTCATTTATATTGCTTTTGGGAAAGAGATCGGTGTGGTCTCCATTACTTTATGCTGTGGCGATAAATTTAAAACCAGATTGTGTGTTTTTGGCTCCATTGTATTTGGTGGTCTGGTTTAAGCAAAAACAAACTTGGAAAAATTTAGTTTTTGGGGGTTTGTTGGCAGGAGTGTTTAGTTTGTGGACATTAACCTGGTTTAACCAGGGCAACTTAATCAACTTATTGGTTTTATTGTCGAAAAGATTAAACACTAGTGAAGGCTTAATTACATTAAATGCGTTTAATTTTTGGAGTGTCTTTTTTCCGTTTCCCAGTAGAATAGTTTTTGATACAACACAATATTTATGGATACCGGCTAAAATCTGGGGGTATATTTTTTGGGGACTAATCAATGTTCTGTCTTTTAAATTAATTAAACCCAAAAAAATTGAAACAGTTTTTTTAGGTATATTTATAATTGGATTTGGGGGTTGGCTTTTTATGACAGGCATGCACGAAAGGTATGTTTTTTATAGTTTAGTGAGTTTACTTTTCTATTCTATATACAAAGAAAAATATTTTAGATATTTTGTATTTTTATCGATAATTTTCTTTTTGTCGATGTTTTATGTATTTTCAGTGCCTCAGAGTTTAGATGGAATAAAAATTATTTTTAATTGGCAAAATCAAATTATTCCCAGATTATTATCGTTAATTAATCTAGTGATTTATTTTAAAATTTTTATACAAGAATATAAAAATACCGGCAAACTATGAAGTTTGGTAATTTTATAAGAAGTAAAAAATTGCCAGTAGTTTTGGTTACATTAATATCATTGTGGATGTCGAGATGGGGAACCATTAGTTGGTGGGTTAATTTGGCGATGGTTTTATTGTGGTTTGGGGTAATAAAGCTGAAACCAAAATATTCCTGGATCTTTTTGGTATTTTTGGTGTTAATTAATTTAAATTTGAATAGACTGCTTAACTTTAACGGAACTCTTTGGGGAATTTCTTTTGATAGAGAACAGTCGTTTTGGGATTATCCTGGGATTAGAGATTCCATTTTGAGGTATAAAACGGAAGGATTATTATTTCCCTATCAATTTAGAAAATTGTTTTATTCTCAATATTTGGTGTTTTTTTCATATTTAACTGGCGTAGTGAAGTTATTATCACCACTTTTTTGGGTAAGAATAATGGGTTTTTCCGGTTTTAGTTTGTTTTTATTGGGATGGATTGCTTATTTTAAGAATGGGTTTAAAAATTGGTATGTGGGAAGCTGGTTTTTGGTAATAATTTTAAGTTCGGCTTTGAGAGTTTTGGGTGATAGTATGACGGCAGTATATTTAACATTACCGGCAGTGACGATAATAATTTTGAATGGGACTAAAAGTGAGTTTTTTAGAAAATATCAATTTTATTGGTGGTTATTGTTTTTATTTGATTTACTCATAAAATGAAGAAGAAAAAGTTTTGGTTAATTTTGGGGTTAATACTTTTGTTTGGTGGTCTTTTGAGAATGGTGGATTTGGATAAAAATCCGCCGCATTTGGGAAATGATGAAATTTCGATTGCATATGATAGTTATTCTGTAAGGGTGACCGGAAAAGATGAATACGGGGTTAGATATCCATTATCTTTTATGTCACATAGGGATTACAAAGCTCCTTTGTATGCCTACTTTAATATGCCTTTTAATTATATTTTTGGGAATACAGAATATGGAGTGAGATTTTTGTCTGCTTTGGCGGGGACAATAATGATTTTATTAATAGCGATACTAGGGAGGAAATTAGGAGGCGATAAAATAGGATTGTTGGCTGCTGGTTTATTGGCGATTAATCCAAAAAGTATTTTTGTTTCTCGAATGTCCTATGAGTCAAATTTAGCCGCTTTATTGGTACTGGCTGGGGTCTATTTGATGTACTTATTTAAAGATAAAAGAAAAAAATGGTATTTATTAGTGGCGGGTTTATGTTTAGGATTGTCGATTTGGGCTTATCATACTGAAAAAGGATTAGTACCTTTATTAATCACTGTTTTACCTTGGTGGTGGAGGAAGGAATTAAAAATAAGAAAGTGGATTGGCTTGTGGGTGGTGGTAATAATAACAGTGATTCCCATAATGTGGGATTTTGTTGCAGTCCAGATGAAAGATCCTTATAATCGGGCAGCTTCACAAATTTGGATATCTGGTTCAGGGATACAAGACTATTTGAAAACTACGAATGATTGGCTGCCAAAAAAAGTTTTGAGGGTGGTGAGCGATCCGATGTATCGCTATGTAGAACATTTTAATTTAGATTTTTTATTTACTAAAGGCATGGAATTATTCCCAAAAAATGAACCGTTAAATTTTGGCTGGTTTTTGATAACTACTTTGCCTTTTTTAATAATTGGTTTAGCTAATTTAAAAAAGATTTTCGGGAAAAATTTCAGTTGGTTACTGGTTTGGTGGGGATTATGTCCAATTATTCCCTGTTTAACTTTTGGTGAACTGGCGGCTGTAAGGAATTTACCTTTTGTAGCCCCAACTATATTAATAATGGCGGCTGGAGCTAAGGAGCTTTGGGGTAAAAATAAAAAATTTTTTTTGTTTTTAGTTTTTGCGGTGGTGGTAAATTTTAGTTATTTTTTGGTTTCTTACTATATTCATTTCCCAAAATTGGCTGGGGATAATTTTCAATATGGGTATAAACAGGCTTGGATTTATATAAAACCAATAG
>CAZWUG010000067.1:0-3294 GCA_964637525.1 uncultured Gammaproteobacteria bacterium
CAATCTTTACAGACTCGTCTCAGTACCCGCTGGCCCACCACACAATTCAATGAAGACACCAATAAAAATGGCTCGACCCCCATATCCAATAATCGGGGAGGAACCCCGGACGCATCATTCGTATGCAATGTCGAAAAAACCAAATGTCCCGTTAATGCCGCATTAATTGCCAAATCAGCCGTTTCGCTATCCCGTATTTCTCCAACCATTATGACATTAGGATCCTGACGCAAAAAAGATCTTAATGCTGAAGCAAAAGTTAAACCGGCCTGTGTGTTCACCTGAACCTGGTTTACCCCCTTCATTTGATATTCTACCGGATCTTCAATTGTTACCACATTTACTTTTGTGGTTGCCACAATATCCAAAATTGAATACAAAGTAGTGGTTTTCCCCGAACCTGTCGGGCCACAAACAATAATAATTCCATGTGGCCTTTGAATCGCACCCATTAAATTTTTCAAAGCCAAACCTCTCAAACCCAGATCGGGTAACGTTGGTACTTTTTGTGATTTTTTCAATAAACGCATTACCGCTTTTTCTCCATAAGTTGTCGGTAAAGTCGAAATACGTAAATCTACATCATTGCCATCTACCGAAAAAAAGAATCTTCCGTCCTGGGGCACTCTTTTTTCGTCAATTTTCAAACTTGCCAGAATCTTAATTCTGGATACAACCGCATCGTGAACATTTCTTGGCAATAAATATTTTTCTTGTAAAATACCATCAATTCTATACCTAATTCTCACATTTTCTTCTTGCGGCTCAATATGAATATCCGATGCTCTTGATTTAATGGCATATTCCAAAATAGTCGAAACAATCTTAGCCACCGGTGCTTCCACTTCAACTTGATTCTGAGAAACTTTCATCGCTACTTCCTCAGTCTTCCTTTCGCCTAAAGCTTTATTGACTTCAGAAGTGATGCTCTTTTCTCTAAGATATTTTTCATTAATAAACGAAGTAATCTGCTTCTCGGTAGACATTGAAGCATTAATTTTAAAATTCGTTTTCTTTTCTAAAAATTCTAAAGTTTCCAAATCCAACGGATTAACCATTGTCACAAATAAAGTCTTGGTCTTTGTGTCAAGCCGGTAGGGGACAATATTATATTTTTGAGCCACACTCTCCGGCACCAAACTCAATGCCTCTGGTGAAAAAGCCGTATTATCCAAATCCACAAATGGAATTCTTAAAAATTTTGCCTTTGCCTTCACAAAATCATCATCTGAAATAATTCTCAAAGATTTAATAATTTCATCCTCGGATTCTCCTGTTTTAACCCGACGCAATTCAATTTCACTATAAGTTCCTTCGTTAATCAGGCCTTGATCTTTAAGCACCTCTCCTAAACTCTTATATATTTTTGTCTCTGAATCATTCATAATATCTATTATTCATAGTACATTTTTTTTACTATCAAAGCAACCAAAATGAATATCTTTCCTTCAACCATAATTGTCTCTTCAAATCAAACAGAGATGAACCGACAAATTGATCAAATCTGTGCTCATCTTAAAAATCAAATATCACCTAATAATCCAGATATTTTTATAATAAATCAAGATACGGGATGGACCATAGAATTAATTCGTCAAATAAACCATTTTCTATCTCAAAAACCCTTTAATCACTCCAACAAAATTATAATTATTTTTCAAGCTGAAAATCTTAATCCGGAATCACAAAATGCTTTATTAAAAAACCTTGAAGAACCAGGCGAAAATAATCACATCATTCTTACCACTTCAAAACCATCAAAACTTTTATCTACCATCATCTCCCGTTGTCAAACCATTAAACTAAAAAATAATCTCTCCTCCTCAAAAAACCAACCCATAGAAATCCTTCACCAAATTAAAAAAGATTTGCTCACCAGTGAATCTCTCTCCAGAGATAAAACTCAAGTTTTACCTTACCTCGAAGATCAACTAAAAATTCAACAACAACTTTTAATTAAAAACCCCAATCCAAAGACATCACAATTACTCCAAAAAATTATCAAAGCCATCCAAATGATTGAATCCAATGTCGATCCCAAATCCGCCCTGGATTTTGTATTTTTGTCTTAATTTTCTCTACCATCTACGATCTAACAACTACGATCTAATTTCCGCATTTTCCCCTTAACCATTTTCCAAAAAATGATATAATGGCTTACACATGTTTTCTCCTGTTTTCTCAATCAATAATCAGATTCTAAAAAATATCAGCAACATTGAAGCTGCTAGAGCTGTTATTGATGAAGCACCACTAATCCCGGCTTATGAAAAACAATTTCAACAAGAGGCAATGGTCAGGACCGTTCATTACGGCACCAGAATCGAAGGCAACGATTTAACTTTTCAGGAAGTTGCCAGATTGGTTGAAGGGCAAAAAATAACCGCTACCGAACGCGATATTCAAGAAGTTATCAACTATCGCAATGTCATGTCTTACCTCGAAGAATTATGGTCGTTATATGATGCCGGGTTACCTTTACCGGAAGAAAAGAAAATTGATCCTGACAAAAAAGACCAACCTTTTTTTTATAGTGAAACCATTGTCAAAAAAATCCACCAACTTACTACCGCTAAAATTATCCCGGAAACAGAAGTAGGGAAGTACCGCCACCAACAAGTGGTTTTAAAAAATACCACTACCGGAGAAATCGCTCACCGACCGCCACCGGCCATCGAAGTCCCATATCTCATGACCGATTTAATTGATTGGCTTAATAATCCTCAGTCACAAGATATCCACCCGGTTATTAAATCAGCGGTAACTCAATATATTTTAGTTGCCATCCATCCCTTTATCGAAGGTAATGGTCGGGTTTCCCGGGCTTTTGCTATACTTCCACTTTACGCCCAAGGATACGATATCCGTCGTCTTTTTTCTATGGAAGAATATTTTGATCGCAATGCCGAAGATTATTACAACACCATTCAAAACACCCATCTTTTATCTTCCGATATTTTCAAACGCGATCTCACCAAATGGATCGAATATTACACTCAAGCTTTATCTGTCGAATTTGCCCGCATCCGGGAAAAAGTTCAATCACTTTCCCGGGATATTAAACTCAAACAAAAACTTGGCGGTAAACAAATCCATCTTACCGAAAGACAAATTAAATTAGTCGAATATATGCAACAGTTTGGTGGTCTCCGTATGCCCGATGCTCAACAACTTTTACCCATGGTTTCTGACGACACTATTTGGCGTGATCTCAAAAAATTAGTTGACAGTGGTGCCATCGAAAAACGCGGCTCCACCAAAGGCGCTTACTATTGCTTGGTAAATATTTAAAAC
>CAZWUG010000068.1:0-3197 GCA_964637525.1 uncultured Gammaproteobacteria bacterium
ATTAACCGCATATTTTAAAGCTTAAAATAATGATTAACCGTATTAAAATATAATAAACCGTAAAATCTCCGGAATAATTAAGCCTAATACAATTCAAACTAAATAACCGCACTAAGTCATCAAAATTTACTAACTTAAATATATCAATTAAAGCAAAAACATATTTTAATTACCGCATATATTATATAATCCCTCATTTAAAATGATTTTTACCATCCAAAACATACATCTCCATTACCTCTTCACCTTCAAATCCTAACCGTCCAGAAATCAACTTTTAAATATATCAATTAAAATCATCATTCCCCTGTTCACTCATCTAAAAATACCTTCAAAATCCCAAATTAAAACTTTTAAAATTAAATCGTCCTTCAAATCAAAAACCCAAAACTAAGGTTAAAAATCAATCTTAAAATAACTTAGCAGAGTAAGTATTCAAGTGATAATCCGTTCTTACGGTGTCCTGTAATAACAAACAAAGCTAAAAACTACTTATTTCTAATTAAAACTTCTCGAATTTCTTTCTTAATAAAAATTTCTTCTGCTAAAGCTGAAACCTCTTTTAATGACACTTTTTTATAGTTCTCTAATTCTTTGTCTAAATTTACCAACTCGCTATCTAACAATAATCTTTCTCCTACTAAAGCGGACCAATAACCGGTTCTATCCATAGCTAATTTAGTTTTTCCCATTAAATAATCTTTGGCCCTTTGAATTTCATCCTCTTTCAAATTATTTCCTAGTCTCAAAATCTCCCTTTTTACCACCTCAACTGCTTCGTCTAATCTGTTTAATTTAACTCCGGATTGGACACCCCAATAACCAGTCTCTTTAAAATCTTCTCCAATTGAATAAATATAGTAAGCCAAACCCATATCTTCTCTTATCTTCTGATAGAGCCTGGAAGATGAATTCCCATTCAGAGCTAAATCCAAAATTTTAAAAGCATATCGCCTTTTATCATTTCTGGCTAAAGCCGGAACAGCCACAGCAAAGTGGCCTTGTTCTACTTCCTTAATAATCTCTTTTTTCTTATCTGAATTCAAAACGACCTCTACCTCCGGTAACACATTGTCTTTTCCTACACTAAAATTAGTAAAATATTTCTCAGCCTCACCAAATGCGTCAGAATCAACGTCTCCCGCCAAAACCACCACTACATTCTTCGCATTAATTAATTTATTCCTATATCCCACTACCTTTTCCCGAGTTACCCCTTCTATATCTTCAACTTCTCCGGCAACATTCCAACAACCGATTTTCGATTTTCCATAAAGGAACTTGGTCATCTCTCCTGACAAACCCATCATTGGATTATCTTGATACATTTTTATCTCTTCAATTATTACCCCACGCTCCTTTTTAATTTCATTTTCATCAAAGACTGAATTCATTAACATGTCCGACAATAATTCCAACGCCCAGGAAACATTTTCCTTAGTGGTAGTTATATAATAAGAGGTCATCTCCTGTCCAGTTCCTGCATTATACCCCGCACCTTTACTGTCGATCTCTATATTAATCTGTTTTGCCGATGGTCTCTTAAACGTTCCCTTAAAAGCCATATGCTCCAAAAAATGGCTGATTCCAAACTCATCCTTCAATTCATATTTAGATCCAATTTTTAAAAATACTTCTACTGTTACTGAATTTAAACCTTTCAATGGCACAATTACCACTCTAATTCCATTTTTTAGTTCTACAATATTAGTTTTCATGATTTGTTCGGTCTTTCAAGTAATTTAATACTGATTAGCAGTCTATGCAACACCTTGCTTGATATATTTTGTATTATCTTAATGAAATAATTTAATTGACTACATCTTTAATTGTCACTTTAAAAATGCCAATATATCATTGTACCACCAAGTTAACCTACCGTCCCAAGACCAATATATCAGGCAATAACCAAGTTAATCATTTTGCCCGGTACATAAATTTCCTTAAGTATCTTCTTCCCATCAATCCATTTAATTATCTTTTTATCCTCTTTTGCCATTTTCAAAATCATTTCTTTATCTGACATCTGACGTCTGTCAACTAAAATCTGTGATCTCACTTTACCATTAACCGCTATAGCTACTACCGTTTTCTCTTCAATCAGATATTTCTTATCTACTTCCGGCCAAGACTCCAAATGCACTGATTTATATCCTTTCGAAGCTTTAGTCAAAGAAGCCCACAATTCTTCAGCCGTATATGGCGCCAATGGCGCTATTAATTTAATTAATATTTTCATCTCCTCATCTGACATCTGAGATCTGACATCTGACAAACTGTTAATGCTTTGCATTAACTTAGCTATCGCCGTATTATATTTAAAAGCCTCTAAATCATCACCCACTCCTTTAATTAACTTATTAATTATCACTCTAACTTCCCTACTGCTATCACTCGCTATTTCTTTCTGACATCTGACAAACTGTTCAAATCTGTCCAGAAATCTTTTTACCCCCATCAGCGTTTTTTCATTCCAAGCCATAGTCGCATCAAACGGCCCCATAAACATCAGATACATTCTTACCACATCAACTCCATAAATATCGGCCACCGTCTCCGGCACAATCACATTTCCCTTTGATTTACTCATTCTCTGGTTATCTGGACCTAAAATCACTCCATGGGAAATTCTTTTAAAGTAAGGTTCCTTAATTTCCTTAGGCAAAACCCCCATATCCCACAAAAATTTATAAATAAATCGGGAATAAAGCAAGTGAAGCACATTGTGTTCGTCCCCGCCAATATAAACATCCACCGGTCCCCAATATTTTAGTTCCTCTTGACCAGAACTAAATATATCAACGAATATATCACTGTGGCTCGCCGAAGCTTGAGCAGAGGCGGCTCTCGCTCTAGTTTGTTTCTTAGTTATTGTTTCTTGGTTATTAATATTATTTGATAATACATAGCCCAAAAAGTACCAATCGCTTCCGGCCCAGTTTGGCATCGTATCGGTTTCTCTCTCAGCCTCTTCACCACACACCGGACACTTACACTTAACAAACGATTCAATTTTCGACAACGGACTTTTACCGTCATTAGTTGGTTCATAGGCCTCAACCTCCGGTAAAACAATCGGCAAAGACTCATCCTCCACCGGATACCACCCCGGATTATTTTCCAAAATTTTTATATCTATGTTTTGTTTTTTTGCATATTCTAAGATCTTAGATCTAACATCTTGCATCTGATTCATT
>CAZWUG010000069.1:0-3184 GCA_964637525.1 uncultured Gammaproteobacteria bacterium
ATTTATCAAAAGCATATGCTTTTAAATAAAAAATCTGTTCCCCTGACCTTGGAGTAGGTAACAAGGTTTTAATCAGCGATGGCTGATTAAAGAGCTTTTTGTACCTGGCTCGGGTTTTGCGAAATTAATTGAAGTCGTCGATAGTGACAACTTTTTCATTGTGGACATCCCACAAATCAGGGTTGATAACACCATCGATAAGGATTCCTTCAACGGGGGAATTGTACAGAATGACTCTGCCTTCAATTTTTACTCCGTTGATTTCGATCGCCCAACCGATGACTGTATCACCAGATTTGAACAGTAGAGATTTTCCTACTCCGGTGTACTGTTTTGTTCTTGGTCTTGAACTTGGAGTTGGTTTTGGTGTGACGGTGGACTTAGGGGTGGATGTGGGTCTGAGTGTTGGTGTAGCTGTTGGCGTCGGGGAGGGACTTGGTTTGGGTGACGCCGTAGGGGTGAAGGTGGGTGTCGGTGATGCTGTGGGTGTGGCTGTTGGTCGGGGTGTGAGAGTGCTTTGTAAGATTAAGCCTGGTAGACTTTTAGGTGACGGTGACGTAACGGCTGTTGTCCTGGCCGTAGCTGTGGGTATTGGTGTCTGATTACCGAAGTTTTGACCCCATATGACAAAGGTAAGAACCAGCGCAGCGACTGCAACAGTGGTTATCCATTTAATTATGGACAGAATAATCTTTCTCTTACTTCTTTTTTGAGTTTTTGGTGGCCTGTGTGGTGATGGTTCATAGTGAAAGTCATCGGGCAGGTAGCTAGGAGTTCCTGAGTCTGGATTGATAAATTCCGGAACGATTAAGGGACGGTTCTCTCCAGATATGCCAAAAATGCCTCTTTCTTGGTACTTGTAAAAGTTCTGACATCTATTACAAGTTAAACTGGTCCGATTTTTGGACAAAAACTGGCCACATTTGGTGCACCTTTTGATAGTCATACTTTTTCCTCCTCTCGATTTTTTATCTATGACACACGAACAAACGGGATTTCAGTCCGCTTGCTCCATTAATTTCGCAAATGTTAAGGTTCGTAAATATCTGTGTGTAAAATGCAATATCTTACCGTAAGATAGTTTACTTTTTGTGTTTTGGAATTGTTTTTGATTCCGGGCGGATTATACCAAAAAGAGACTAAGAAATCAAGATTATAGGATAATTTCGCAATTACTCAATACATTGGAAACGGTAGTTTGTTTAGTAGATAAAATAACGGAGGGTGAAATTTAGTAAGAAATGAGTTTGACAATATTAAGTAGAAGAGAAGGTCGGATACGTGATGTTTGAGTGTGGTATTATTTGCGATGAATCGCAATTTTAAACACGCAAGCAGCGCACGTATCCGACTCGGTCGGTCTGTAGAAGTTAGCGGTGTTGTGGAGGTGTGGTGGCCTGATGTCACAATGTGTTATTCTTGTCATCAAGAAAAACGGTGACGGTTCGGTGCCAATCGGTGTCGTTGACATCATTGATGCCCTTGGTGGTTGCCCTTTTGCTGTTTTTTACTCCTCGTAGTCGTCGGTTTGTACTTTGGCCGGAAGGTACTCAACCCCGTTGACGGTGAACGCAAGGTCCACGTCGCTGAGGTCCTCACTTCCAATTAAGGAAACAAAAGAACTTGACATAGTGATCTCCTTTCTTTACAAATTTTATGTAAACAGAGCTTGGCTCTGGTAAAAAAGGAATATATTTTAAACAGAATATGCATTAAGTAAATTCTGAACATAACTTCTACAGATTTTTAATGTACTGTAAAACTTTGGTCAAAACGCTGTGTTTTGATTTGTTTTACTTAGTTGTTGAGGAATACTTTTTGGGTATTCGAGGAATTTTAGCAGAAATAAGGTGTTTTGTAAAGATTATAGGATATCAATTTATTTGATTGTTGTAAGAGATGATGGGTTTTGATGGCCTAGACCGGAAAATCGATTGAGGACTGGAAAGCCTAATCCTGAATATTTTCCCCAAGGTTGTTGGTCTGGCGATTGTTTATTTAATCTGGCTTGAGTAAGGTGCATGTGAGTGAGAGTGTCTAGCGCAATCGAGTTATCTTGAATAGGTTCTTTATATTCTGTCATTTCTTTTTGCATAATTTAAATTTTTATATTGGTAATAAATTTAATTAGATCGTCATGGAAGGCAGGGTTTTTGAGGGCTATAGTAATGTTGGCTTCAAGCCAACGGAGAGGATCTCCAGTGGTTAGCCAATCTTGATCACCTTCAAAGGCCTGGGTGAGAACAACATCGGTTTTGGCCAGAGTATTTTCAGCATCGGCAAACCAAAGTTCGTTGTCACGGGAAAGACCTTGAGTGTTTAATACGGGGAAAATTTTTGAAGCAGAGACAACAAAACGACCGCTTTGAGCCATAGTAGACGGAGCGAGGTTCGGCGGTAATTTTTCTAACATGGCAGAAATCCGGTTAGGATATTGAGGATCACTGATATATTGAGCTGAGCCATAACGGGAAATCTCTTCTTTGCCAACGTCTTTGACGGCGATAACTACCGATGGTTGATATTGATCGAAAGTAGAAATCATTTTGGACAAAAATTGGCCGGGAATTGGTTCGACAGTAAGATCATCGCCAAACATGTAAACAAAATTGTCGTTACCGATAAAATCTTTGGCGGCCAAAAGAGGAGAGGCATTGCCATAGGGAAGGTTAGAGGCTTGTTCGATAAAAGTTAATTTTGATTTAGACCAAATATTTTTGAGACTGTTTAAAAATTCCAATTTATTATTTTTGGTGAGATATTCTTCTAGTTCGGCATCGGGAGTGAAATATTTTTCAATAGAATGTTCACCGGTTCGGTGCACTATGGCGATTTGGGTAATGCCAGCGCCGATAGCTTCTTCAATTAAATATTGGATGTTGGGTTTATCAAGGATGGCAATAAGCTCTTTGGGGTAACCTTTGACGACGGGTAAAAATCTGGTGCCTCGGCCAGCGGCAGCGATAACACATTTGGTAATCATAAAGAAAAATTTCTAAGTTCTAATTTCTAATGTCTAAATAAAAATAGAACATAATAAACTTTTAACTAATTAGCTAAATGGTAGCACAAAAGGGGTGTTTATCGCCAGTGGTGTTGGTTGACAGATTCTGGTAAAATAAGGAACGAGTTTTGGGCCTATAGCGTAGTTGGTAGCGCGTCCCCATGGCATGGGGAAGGTCAG
>CAZWUG010000070.1:0-3137 GCA_964637525.1 uncultured Gammaproteobacteria bacterium
GTTGGTTTAGCCGGATTAGTTTTCTTTGCTATGTTTCTCGTTGGTGGTTTTAAATACCTTACCTCCGGTGGTGACCCTAAAAAAGCTGCCTCAGCCACTTCTACCCTAACTTCAGCTGTCATTGGCATTGTTGGCGTTATTATTTCCTGGTTCGTCCTCTTGCTAATTAAAAACTTCACCGGTATTAACGTTACTCAGTTTACTATTCCCACATCCTAATAGTGTCCAAAAAACTCTTTTTAGCCATCGGTTTTGTTGCCATTTTTTTTTACCAAGCACCATTAGTCACCCCCAAAATCCTGGCCGCCTCCGAAAATTCTAGTTCCGAATCATTTTTTGAAAGAATCTGGGAAGCAATTATTAGTGCTTTATTCCCTAAATTAACCACCATTAAAATAGACGGTACTAAAAACAGCCTAATTTCCAGCCAAAATTCTCAACAAAAATTTACTGAATATGGTCAACAAGACAAAGATTGGTCTCATCGAACCCTACCCCAATCTCTTAGAGAGAGATTTATCGGTATTTGGTTTAACGAAGTTATCAATAAACCAGGATTTCTTAGTAAAAAACGAGCTTATTCTGATGAAATTGTCTCCCAAGCTGAAGGTAACTGTCCTGAAATTAATATCAGTGATATCGTCTATTATTTTGCCACCAAAACTGATAAAAAAATTCTTTACTCTCGAGAGAGTTCTAGCCCTATTGACTATCCCTCTAATATTGACCATCCCAATAGTTTAGGTCCGGGTAGTTGTTATGAAAATGCCTACAGAGGAATTCAAAGTGTTCCCCAAGGGCTATTTGAAGACCAAGGCGACGCCGCCCTTTCCAGCACTCAGGCAAATGATCAGCTTCGTTATACTCTTCCTCAAAATCTCCAGGATAAACCTGCCCCGGACAACAGCAGTGCCCAAAATACTGAACTATTAGTCGAAGATACCCAAAAACATCTCAAAATTACCCGGGTTGCCTATATGCCTCAAGATATTAAGGACAGAACTGATTGTAGTAGCAATTTAAGTGATGAAGAAAAAATGTATAACTTATACAAAAATTTTCAAAAAACCCTTAAGCCTCAAAAATGGATTAAGGCAAATACGGATACTGACACCACTTATACCTACCAAAAAGGCAATATTCCTGACGACTGTTCACTGGGTTCAGGCATGAGTCAATACGGCGCCGAAGGCATGGCTATGAAAGGCAAAACCTACACTGAAATTCTTACTGCTTACTACGGCATTGGACCCAGTTACAACCTTGGAATGGAATTAGGAAGTGTCAATTCAGCTACCGACAAAATCACCGTCAAATTAGAAAGAACAGAAAATTTTAGTGATGGCGATAGTCCTTGTGATGCTCTAGTCAATATATACCCTGACTCTATCAAGTTCGGCAACGAAGAAAAATCTTATAAAACTCTGGTCTTAACTGTTGAGGATTATGTTATGGGGCTTGGAGAAATAGGTTTAAATTGGAAACTGGCCACCCATCAAGCTCTAACCGTCGCCGCCCGCAGCTACGCTTATGGAGCCAGTAGTAACCTAAAAAATTCCATCACTGACACCAGCGAACATGATCAGGTTTTTCAATGTAGTAGATTATTGCAAAATTTACAACAAGAAACTGTCCAGACCCAAGCCGTCAAATTAACTACCGGTGTAGTTTTAACCCAAAATGGTGCCATTTTCAGGGCTCAATATCTCAGATGTTTTGGCGGACCTTCTAACAGTCCTCCCCGATTTGACGGATCGGATTATGAAAAAATAGCCAACGGATCCGATAAAGAAACCAGAGGCACCTGCGACGATTATGTTCCCCGCCCCATCAATAATACCAATAATGTTACATCAACCGGCACTTCTACTATTAGTGGCCTTTATATTTTCCCCGGCTCTGTTCACCAAGGTCGAATCGCCGAAGATTATGATCTTTCCACTGTAGACGGCGGCAAGTGGCTCCAAACATACAGCGGCAACTGTAAATTAGATTCTCGAATTTTCCCTGCTCTTAAACAACTAATCAACGATGCTCAATCACAAATCTCTGGACTTACAGTTAATCTTGTTAGTTGCTATCGCACCATAGCCGAACAAGAAGCCCTTTTTGAAGATAATCCCAATCCCCAAACCACTGCTCAAGCCGGGAAATCAGCCCATCATACTGGCCGAGCTATTGATTTTGGTGATCCAAACAAAATCAGAAGTGGCTCAAAATTTTATCTCTGGCTCACCCAAAATGCCAGCAAATATGGTTTCTATCCTTATGAAGTAGAAGCTCATCACTGGGAATACAATCCATAAAACTAAACCGCTATTTACTTTTTTCTTTTTTTGCTAGAATTATTCTATAAACATGAAATTTAAAGCTCTCCTTCATTATCTCAATCGCCGCGATCATCACCTTTTACCCAAAAATTTTAATTTTACCAAAATAATTTTGATTTTAGCTATTTGTCTTACCATTACCTGGTCAGTAAAAACCATTTTAGCCCAAAGTACAAGCAATATAGATGAAGGGAAGACCGAAGAAGAAACTACAACTATTTCCACCTACAACAATAGCGAACTTATGAAAGAAGTTGTCGAAAAACAAGAAGCTTTCAATCCTAAAAATATAAACAATGAAGTCTGGACGGAATCTCTCGCTGTCAATAATGCCTGGCTGGTCAATACCGTTATTGGAGGAAGTGATGTTGCTGGCATGTTAACTGCTAACTCTTCTTATAAAAATGGCACCGCCTGGGTGCCGGGAGGGCTTATTGGAGTCACCAACAAAGCTGTCGCCAGTCTCTACAACCCCCCAATTTCCGGTGTTCAATATCTCGCCGATTCTATCAATAGTTTTATGGGCAAACCGGCTTATGCTAGTGGTTTTCAACAATTAGCCGGTATCCAATCCCTTTGGAAAATTTGCCGCAATGCCGTTTACACCATTATTTCATTAATTTTCGTTGCTATGGGACTAATGATTATGCTTCGGATAAAAATCAGTCCTCAAGCTACTGTCACCATTCAAAATTCTATTCCCAGAATTATCACTACTTTAATTTTAGTCACCTTTTCTTATGCTATTATTGGTCTAATTATTGACCTTAGCTATCTAGTCCAAGCTTTAATTTTATCTTTACTAAA
>CAZWUG010000071.1:0-1616 GCA_964637525.1 uncultured Gammaproteobacteria bacterium
ATCCGAAGAGCTTCTCAACCAACATCCAAATATTACTTTTTTCAATCGTATTATTCATAATCGACGAACACTTTATCTCATTTCTTGGGGAGAAAAATATTTTTCTCACTTTGACTTAGATTTCCTCGCCGTTAATGGAGACGCGGTTCCTCGATCAAAAGTTCCCCAAATGGGTCAAATCCACCTAATCGAAATCCCTTTTTTAATTCTCGGCATAACATTTTTATTAAAATCTAAAATCTACAATCTAAAATCTAAAATCTTTTTTATTGCTTTCTTATTTATCGCTCCCATTGCCTCATCTTTAACTTTTCAGGCTCCATCAGCTCTCCGAGCTTTACCCATGGTTATTCCCATCACTATTTTTATCTCTGCCGGTATTTATCATTTTTTTGATTTTATTTATCATAAAACCACCCGCCATAATGCTTTAGCTTTAGGTGGATTATTTATTCTTCTTTATTCCTACTTCATTGCTTATTATTTCGACAGTTATTTCCTCCACTATGCCAAACGCTATCCCTTTGCCTGGCAATATCAATTCGACCAGCTGGTTCCTTACATTGAATCCCAAAAGAATAATTACCAAAACATATTTATTACCGATAAATATGACCAACCTTATATTTTGTTTCTATTTTTCTCAAAATATCCTCCGGAAAAAATCCAACCACAAATCAAATTAACTCCTCCTGATAAATTTGGATTTTCTACTGTCTCCGGTTACGACAACTACCATTTTGGTACAATTGATTGGGATCAGATTCCTCTAAATTCTTTAGTAGTGGCTTCTGATGAAGAAATTCCTCAAATGCCATTAAAAACTATTAATTTTAGCAACGGCCAAGCCGCTTTCAAAATTTATCAAAAATGAAAAAACAACTTTTACTCTCTGTTACCTTAGCCACTTATAACGAATCCAAAAACATCACTCATTGCTTAAATGCCATCAAAGATATTGCTGACGAAATCATTGTAGTTGACGGAGAATCTCAAGATGATACTGTCAAACTAATTAAACAATTCAAACAAGCTAAAGTTATTTCTACAGCCAACAAGCCCATGTTTCATATCAACAAACAAATAGGTATAGATGCCTGTACTGGTAAATGGATTCTTCAACTTGATGCCGATGAAATAGTCACCACAGAACTCAAAAAAGAAATCGCTGCCATTATTAAACAAGATCCTTTAAAAATTAAAGAAAACGCCTTTTGGATACCAAGAAAAAATTATTTTTTAGGCACTTTTTTAAAAAAGGGCGGTCAATATCCTGACCCAACCATTAGATTTTACAAAAATGGCAAAGCTCATTTGCCCTGTCAAGATGTCCATGAACAAGCCCAAGTTGACGGTCAAATTGGCTGGCTAAAAAACGATCTGGAACACTACGCTGACACTTCATTTTCTCTTTATCTATTAAGAGCCAACCGTTATACAACTTTGTTGGCAGAAGAACTAAAGACTAAAAAAGTCCCTCTAAATTTTTCTAATTTCTTAAACTATTACTTTATCAAACCAAATTATTGGTTTTTCAAAACTTTCTTTCGTCATCGTGGCTATGTTGACGGCTTCCCCGGATTTGTTTTTTCCTTCTTTTCTGCTCTTCGTTTTCC
>CAZWUG010000071.1:1716-3029 GCA_964637525.1 uncultured Gammaproteobacteria bacterium
ATTTCTCCCACAACCAATGGCAATTCTGTTCGTGGAGTCGGGTATTACACTCAAAATTTAGTCAACGCCCTCCAAAAAGAAATTTCCACCAACCCTTCATACAAAAACTGGTCCATTGATCTAATTAAAAATATCTACGATCTACGATCTAACACCTACAATCTAATTCACTATCCTTATTTCGATCCTTTTAAATTAACTCTGCCAAAAAATAAACAACCAACAGTCGTCACAGTTCATGATCTTATCCCTATTCAATTCAAAAACCAGTTTCCCGCAGGCATCAAAGGCAAAATTAAATGGTTAATCCAAAAAACCCGCCTTAAAAAAACATCGGCCATAATCACTGTCTCTGAATATTCAAAAAAAATTATTAATCAAATTATAAAATATCCTTTATCAAAGATATTTACCACATATTTAGCCGCCGATTCATCTTTTAAATTAATTTCCGACAAAAATCTTCTTCAATCAATTCAAAAAAAGTATCAATTACCCAATAAATTTATCCTTTTTGTTGGAGATATTAATTGGAACAAAAATATTCCTAACTTAGTCCGAGCCTGTAAAAAAAACAAAATGCCTTTAGTAATTGTTGGCTCTGCCGCTACCCAAAAAAATGTCCCAAATCACCCATGGACCAAAGATCTCCGTTGGCTTCAAAAAAAGGCTAATAATCCAGTTATTCAAAGAACCGGCAGGTTGATATTGACTGGTTTTATCCCCGATAATGATCTCGCCGCTATCTACAATTTAGCTACTATTTATTGCCAACCATCATTTGCCGAAGGCTTTGGTCTTCCCTTAGTTCAAGCTATGCAATCCGGCTGTCCGGTCACTTTCAGTCGTGATACTTGTTTACCTGAAATAATGAATGATTGTGGTATTTCATTCAATCCTCGTTCAGTCACCGACATTGCCAATTCACTCAAAAAACTTTGGAACAACCCAGATCTTCGTCACAAATATCAAAAACTTGGTCTTAATCGAGCTAAATTTTTTAAATGGGAAAATACTGCCAAACAAACCCTCATTGTCTACCAAAGTTTACTTGGCCATGAAAAATAACACCCATTTTCTTTCAATTATCGTTCCTGTCTACAAACAGGAAAATACTATTCAAAAAGACCTGGAAAATATTATCTTAGTCTTAGAGCAAATCCGATACCCATACGAAATAATTGTTGTAGTAGATGGTATGAAATTTGATAACTCATACCAAAATGCAAAAAAAATTAAATCAAAAAATCTTAAAGTAATTGGTTACCAACACAATCATGGTAAAGGTTATGCTGTCCGTTTTGGCATGGCCA
>CAZWUG010000072.1:0-2963 GCA_964637525.1 uncultured Gammaproteobacteria bacterium
AACCCTCAACCTATCCTTGGGAAGGATACATTTTACCGTTAAACTATAGCCGCAAGTATCTAGATTCTAACACAAGAATAATCTAATTTAACTTGGGTATAGCCAATGTCATTCCAATCTCTAAACCATTTGCATTAGGTAATTTAGATTTATTTTCCTGCCAAATTTTAGTCCATTGGTAGCCATCACCGTAAGCCTTTAGGGCAATTTTCCACAAGCTATCATTTTTAACTACCACATACTCTGCCCCTGGAACAACTGAAGAATTATTATCCGCAATGATAGTGTCTATCCCAATCAAACCAAATTCTTTTCCATTAACCGTTACTTTTTCAGGCATTACTAATTTTTGTCCAGCCTCCAAAGATGATGGATTCTTTAAGCTATTAGCTTTAGCAATTTCCACCCATGCATAACCGTTCCCATATTTTTTAACTGCAACTTTCCATAAACTATCACCTTTTACCACTTCATAATCACCTGATTTACCATTCACAATATTTTCACTCAAAACCACCTCATCACTAGAACCCGGAACACTCACTATCCCTTTATTTTTTTGAAAATAATTAAATATCAGACCACCTACCACCACCACAATTACCAAACCTAAAAACATGCTAATAATTTCTTCAGATGATTTAAAATATTTCCTTTTTATTTGTTTAAAATTCATTATTGGATATTCACCAAAATTGGTTTACAGTAAATAATAAATAACTATAAAACTAAATCTAATTTACACCCTTCTTGGCCTGATTGCAATGTCTTGAATCTCTATTTCATCAATGTTTCCAATGAATTTACGCATATTTTCCGCAAACACAATCAGCAATTCACGATTTAGCCTATATATTCTCCGTTTTCCTAATATCTTACAGTCAACTAATTTTGCTTTTCTCAAAATAGCCAAATGATTCGATAAAGTCGCCTGCCCAATTTCAAAATTTTTTAATAATTCATTGACTGAATATTCTTTATCCTTTAACAAAGTTAAAATTCTTCTCCTGTTCATATCTGCTAACGCTTTAAATATTTTATCCATGGTCTAATTATATCGATAAACGTCAATATAAACAACCTTTTTTTACAACTATTTATAATCTTGATTATTCCCATTATTTAGTGGAAAATATAGTTATCATGAAAAACTTTGATAACAAACAAGAACAAACTTTAGTGATTATCAAGCCGGACGGAGTCCAAAGAGGCTTGATTGGTGAAGTTATCAAAAGATATGAAACTTGCGGCTTAAAGTTAGTTGCCCTAAAAATGTTAATCCCTAGCAAAGAAACAGTTAAGCAGCACTATTCTATTGATCCAAAATGGGCCACCACAACCGGCAACAAAACATTCGAGGCGTATAAAGCCAAAGGATTACCCATGCCAGGACCAAGTCCGGAAGAATTTGCTGAAGGTGTTAGAGACAATCTTATGGTGTTCATGAGCAGTGGTCCGGTTGTTGCCATGGTCTGGCAAGGAGTTGAAGCTGTTGCTGTAGTTCGCAAAATTACCGGATCAACCGAACCTTTAAGTTCTGCCCCGGGGACTATTCGCGGTGACTACACCGTTGATTCCTACACTTTATCTAATCTCGATAAACGAGCCGTTAGAAATATCATCCATTCTTCCGGATCAGTAGAAGAAGCCACAAAAGAAATTCCAGTTTGGTTTAATAAACAAGAGATCCTTAATTACCGCTTAGTTTCAGAAGAAATCATCTACGACGTCAATTTGGACGGGATTTTGGAATAATCTAATTATTCCAAACCCATTAACTTTTGTATCTCTAAAATATTTTCATTGGCTTTTAACTGATCAAAACAAAAAGTTTTCCAACCCATTGCATTTGGCTCAATCAAATTTTCTGGTTTATCATCAATAAACATAATCTCGGTTGGATTAATATTTTTTAATCTTTTTTGGGCAATTTCATAAATTTTTCTTTCTGGTTTTACTACTTCCACATCGGAAGACAAAATTATTTCATCATATTTAATATTTGGTACCCAGTTATCACCCATAGCAGCCCACCATACTTCAGCCGGAATATTTGAAATAATCCCAATTTTAATTTTTCCCTCCATAGAATAAATTAAATCCTGCACTGGTTTAATTATTTGATAATCAGAAACCCAAGACTTAGCCAAATTATAATTATCAGCATTTTTAATCTCAAATTTTTTAATACATTTTCCCCAAAAACCTTTTACATTTATCTTTCCTACGTCCATATCATCAATAAATCCTCGATAAAATTCACGAAAGTTATCTCTGTCCAAATTAAAATCCTTACAAACTTTTTTAAATACGTCGTCATAATTAACCAACACCGCCCCAAAATCAAAATAAATAAATTTAACCATATAAGCGATTATACCCGGAATAATGACTTTTTAAATACAACCCACCAGTCACGAGAAATATTCAAAGACGGAAACGGTGAAGAAAAAAGAAAACTAATTCAAAAGGTTGGTTGGAACTTATCTCTATTTAAAGAAACACTGGATTTTTCCTATAAAAACCCTATGACGCACTACTCTTAGATAAGTTCAGTTCCGATATGCGGGCACTATGTCCAAAATCTGGAACCCCTATTTGACTCTTTAATTAAAACCTATTATAAACTAATTGAACTCGGATTTACCAAAGTTAACGGCAAAGTTACGTTTTTAAATACCAAGGAGGAAAAGATATGAGTCAGTTTACTACATCACTTCACAACGAAAATACGTTCTATCCTAGTTTTATTAAAGATTTAGAAAACTGCAAAAAGGAAGTAATCATTGAAAGTCCATTTATTACCACTCAAAGAATGAATTTATTATTTCCTATCTTAAATAAATTAAATAATAGGGGAGTCAATATCTTTATTATTACCCGTGACCCAAAAGAACATATTGAAAAATATCAATGCCAATCAGAAAGCGAAATTCAAGCATTTGAGACCGCCGGAATACAAG
>CAZWUG010000073.1:0-2843 GCA_964637525.1 uncultured Gammaproteobacteria bacterium
CAAATTCATAACCTTCTCCCCTATTTTTAGGTTCAATTTTGATTTTACAGTGACCGTATTGACCATGACCACCCGATTGATGAATATATTTACCTTCACCATCAGCATTTTGAGAAATAGTTTCTCTGTAAGCAACTTGAGGCGCGCCAGTTTTAACACCGACACCGAATTCACGTTTGAGACGATCAACGATAATTTCAAGGTAAAGTTCACCCATACCGGCAATAGTGGTTTGACCAGTTTCCTGGTTATAACTAACCCGGAAAGTAGGATCTTCGATAGATAAACGGTTAAGAGCGGCACCCATTTTTTCCTGATCGTCGGCAGTCAGAGGTTCGATGGAGAGAGAAATGACCGGGTCGGAAAATTGAATCGGTGAAAGAGAAATAATATGGTCGGCATCACAAAGAGTGTCACCAGTGGTGGATTCCTTAAGACCGATACAGGCAACTATCTCGCCGGCAAAACCTTCTTCAATACCTTCACGTTTGTCAGCATGCATAAGAAGTAAACGACCAATGCGTTCACTTTTCTTTTTGGTAGTATTATAGACTTCAGTTCCCGCCTTAAGAGTACCTGAATAAACCCGAACATAGGATAAAGTACCAACATGAGGATCGGATTGAACTTTGAAAAGGAGGGCTGAAAGGGGTTCAGTTTTGAGAGGTTTTCGAGTAATAACTTCATTAGTGTCAGGATCATAACCTTCGATTGGAGGTAAATCGAGAGGCGAAGGAAGATAATCAACAATACCATCAAGAACAGGATGAATACCTTTGTTTCTCCAGGCAGCACCACAGTAAATCGGGAAGAGCTTGCGATTAATGGTAGCTTGGCGTAAAACAGCTTTTAATTCCGGAACAGAAATTTCCTCATCGTTAAGGAACTTTTCCATTAAAGCTTCATCTTCGCCGGCAATTTTTTCCACCATTTGAGCCCGAGCTTTGAGAGCTTTATCTTTAAAGTCATCAGTAATTGGTTTACGGGTAAAGTCCATACCGGCTTCATCCTTATCGTAAACAATCATTTCCATATTCATCAGGTCAATAACACCCATAAAATCATGTTCTTCACCAATTGGAATTACGACGGGACAAATTGGAGCATGAAGTTTTTCAGTAATACTATCAAGCGTTCCCTGGAAAGAAGCACCGATTTTGTCCATTTTATTGACAAAAGCGATACGAGGGACACCATATTTATCGGCTTGACGCCAGACAGTTTCGGATTGAGCCTGAACACCGGCGTTACCGTCAAAAATCATAATGGCGCCATCGAGAACCCGGAGAGAACGTTCTACTTCAGCGGTAAAATCGACGTGTCCCGGAGTATCAATGACGTTTAAACGAAAATCGTGCCAGAAAGTAGTAACACAAGCGGATTGAATAGTAATACCGCGCTCTCTTTCTTGTACCATAGAATCAGTGGTGGTAGTACCTTCATCAACAGAACCGATTTTGTGAATTTTTCCACTATAAAAAAGAATGCGTTCGGTAGTGGTAGTTTTACCACCATCAATGTGAGCAATAATACCAATATTACGGACTTTTTCCATAGGAACGTCTCGGTTTTTGGTAAGCTTAATTTGGTCAGCCATAGATTAGTTTTTTAGATCTTAGATTGTAGGTCGTAGATGCTATAAGAAATTTAATAATAAAAACTGCTGCTTTCTGGGCAACAGCGGATGGATTTATGATACCATAGGAAAAGATGAATATGAATAGACGAAAAATTGCGATTATTGGCGGAGGATTAGGTGGACTTAGCGCCGGATATTTTTTATCAAAACAAGGAGATAGAGTAACGATTTTTGAAAAAGAAAAATTTTTGGGTGGATTGGCTGGCGGATTTGAAATGGAAGGAAAAAATTTAGAAAAGTTATATCATCATTTTTTTAAGACGGACCAGGAGCTGACCGGTTTAATTAAAGAAATCGGACTGGAAAATAAAATTAGTTGGAACCGAAGTTCTACCGGACTTTATTGGAAGAATAAGATGTATTCATTTAATGGAGCAATTGATTTGCTGAAATTTAAACCGTTGTCATGGGTAAACAAATTTAGAATGGGATTAGTGGCCATATTTTTGAAATATGACAATAATTGGGAAAAATATGAAGAAGTAACAGCGGTAGAATGGATGAAAAAAGCGGTAGGTAAACAGTCTTATGAGGTAGTATGGAAACCATTATTAAAGGGGAAATTCCATAAATATTACCAGGACATTTCGATGGCTTGGCTGTGGGCCAGAATTCATACTAGAGGGAATTCAAAAAATGAAAAAGGTGAGGAAGTGTTGGGCTATATTGACGGCGGATTTGATAAATTAACCGAAAGATTGGCGGAATTAATTAGGAAAAATGGGGGAGAAATAAAATTAAACAGCGAAATTAAAACTATTAAAGAGTTAGAAAAAGATTTTGATTTAATAGTAGACACCAGACCAGATAAAGATATTGAATATCTGGCGGTAGTGGATATTGTTTTTAGTTCAGAACAAAGTTTAAGTAGATTTTATTGGCATAATATTAATGATCCCAAATCCCCTTTTATTGCCTTGATTCAACATACTAATTTAATAGGAACTGAGAAATATAAAGGTAAAAATGTTTATTATTTGGGAACTTATGTACCGCAAGACCATGAATTTTTAAAAATGGATGAGGAAATATTAGTAAATCAATGGTTCGGCTATTTAAAAAAAATATTCCCTGAATTTGACAGAAGATTGGTAAAAAATATATCGGTGTTTAGATTTAAATCAGGCCAACATATAGTGAGGAGAAAGTATAAAGTTAAAAGTTATAAAGTCAGCGATAAAGTATACCGAATGAATTTTGCTCA
>CAZWUG010000074.1:0-2819 GCA_964637525.1 uncultured Gammaproteobacteria bacterium
CAATTACCTGGATAGGACCCTGAGTAAAGTGGATTGCCATCAACTCCCAAATCGGTGCTATTTTTTCTGATATCAGAAATTCTTCCGCCACTACCGTTGGAGGTGGTATATCCGAAACCATCTTTCATTTGAATAGTAGTGTTACTGCTGGTGTTGCTGAAGCTTTGGATATCGGTTTCAAAATTTGGAGATGAAGCGGATGGGTTGCCGTAGTAAATATAATAGGAAGCGGTTGTGTTGCTTTTTACAGTGGCTTCGAACCAAATCTTGGTGACAGTGGTGTTTAAGGTGCTTTTTTCGACTTGGGAACGGATTATATTTCCGTTAGAGTCGACAATTCTAATATCATCAGCGTCAGCCTGAAGTTTACCAGTAGAGATTAAGTCTTGAGTATCAAGAGTGATTTTGTAAGGGATGTTGGCGGCATCGAAACTGGTATTGTTGGTAACAATAATACTTTTTCGATAATGCCACATGTCATCCCACCAAGCAGCAGAAACTTTTTGAGTTTTACCTCCAATTTTTAGAAAAAATACTATACCGGCTAAACTAAAAAAGAGAATAGTAAAGAGAGTTTTATAAGAGAGAGACTGAAGACGTTTCATTGATTGACTTTTTTACTTAATTTTTGTATAATTTCTTTGTTTACAGAACTCCGCTTTCGGGCGGAGGTTTTTTGTTGATTTTTAGTTTTCATTATTGTATAATTGTTTTGATTATCAGGGAGGAAAGGTTGCAGAGAAATACTGCAAGCAACACTCCCTTTTTTATTTTTGGCTTAATTTTTGTTTTAAGTCATTCATAAATCGGAGACGATTTTGGTATTTAAGAAGAAATTTTGAATAAAGACGTTGGTTGGGGATGATGATGGTTATTTGTTTCTTTTTTTCAATTAAGTAATCATATAGAGGGCAGAAATCGCCGTCAGCGCTGATAATTATGGCGTGATGAAATTTGGTCAAATTTCTGACAACACCAATGGTTAGATCAATGTCAATATTACCCTTAAAATCATTTTTATTTTTGCCGATTCTTTTGGTATTTTTGTAAATTAATTGGTAGCCGCATTGGTTTAAATAATCATATAATTTTTGGTATTTGGAGATACGACCAATGAACATAAAAATTTTGTCAGCATGATATTTTTGTTGAAGGTAAATATTAAATCTTTGGTAGTCTAATTTCCAGCCGAGGGTTTTGATGCCTAAATATAAATTTTGACTATCAATAAAGACAAAAGTTCTTGGTTGGGACATAAATAAGTTTATCAGTTTTTCAGTCTGTTAGCTTGTCAGATTAAAACTTATCTGCCCCTCGACAAGCTTGGGACAGCTTGTCAAAGCCCGCCTGCATCCCGATAAATCGGGAGAGACTGAGGTGTTTGAAAAACTGGAAGCTAGAAAGCTGGACAGTAGTATAGATTTATACATACAAATGTATTACAATTGTATTGGATGAAAAGAAATATTTTACAAATACCAATTGATCCTGATTTACGGAAAAAGGCAGAAAGAGAGGCGGAGGATTTTGGTTTTTCTTCTTTACAGGAAATGATTAGAGTGATGTTGACACAGATGGTTTATAAAGGAAAGACGAAAAAAATTGATACAAATGATATTTGTAGTAAGTATGGAATAAATTATTTGGGTGTTTTTGGATCGGTAGCCAGGAGGGAAGAAAAACCTGAAAGTGATATTGATTTGTTGGTTAAATTTAAGAAAGGCAGTAAGTTAGGTCTGTTCGAATTGGAAAACCTAAGGGGAGAGCTGGAAAATAAATTTGGAAGAAAAGTTGATTTGATAACTAAACTTAATAAATATATTGAACCATATGCTAAAAAAGATTTAAGAACTATTTATGAGGAAAAATAATTTGGTGTATTTAAAACAGATGGTGGATTATATAGAAAAAATTGAGAGGTATGTAGATGGGATTGGTTTTAAGGAATTTAAAAATAATGGTTTGTTGCAAGATGGGATAATGAGAAATATTGAGTTAATTGGAGAAACAGCCAGAAAATTAAGTCCATTATTTTGGGAAAAATATAAAAATGTTTTGCCTTTGGCTCAGGCGGTGTCGATGAGAAATAGATTAATACATGAGTATGAAGATGTTGATTTAAGGATTGTGTGGAATACAGTAAAAATTGATTTGCCTAATTTGAAAGAAAAAGTAGAGGAAATAATTTAAAAATCAAAATCCCGGTTTGTTGGGGTGGATGGGTTTTTATTGGAAATTGACGGCTCCGCCATTATAAATTTGTTTTACCTGTTGAGAAGTTAGGGTATAGTTGTAAATGCGGACGTCGTCGATTTGACCTGGTAAGAGTAGGGTTGGTGTGGTACTCATAGCTCCAATTAGAAGAGGGTTAGAATTTCCGGTATATGTTAATGTTTTATTAGCTGTTTTACTTAAAATGCCGTTAATATATATCTTATTATTAGAATCGTCTGAAGTTATTGTAATGTGATACCAGCTCCCTGATGGGTAGTTTGTTGAGGTGACAAGGCTGTCGTATGTTGATCCATTGCCTCGGTAAAAATTAAAGGTTTGATTGCATCTCCAGAGTAAATATGGAGCGTTGGCTCCTCCTCCTGATGAACTTTTATCAAAAATACCTTTACATCCGCCGGTGTCAGATGACGGTTTTATCCAAAGTGATATTGATAAATTATTGGTGATATTTAGACTAGTATTATTTCCGGCGTTGATATAATCGTCTGTGCCATCAAAATTTAGAGAAGAATTGATTTTTCCGGACGAACCGTTGGTCCAGGCGGCGGAGGTGCCGACGGCACAAGTGCCTAAAGAGTTTTGAG
>CAZWUG010000075.1:0-2765 GCA_964637525.1 uncultured Gammaproteobacteria bacterium
TGTTGGTGCTAGTAGTCTTTGTGTCAGTTTATGCTCTCATTTATTTGAATGAAAGGAATCTGTATCTTGTTGATCTCCTAGAGAAACAAGAGGAAGATTTTAAGTACCTTTGGGAGTTGTATACACAAAATGTGTTTACTATGAATGGATAGGAAAGAAGGGTTATTGTGAAAAATTGGACGTTAGGGCAAAAATTTCTTTTGGGCTTGGTTGTGCTGGTTGTTGTTATCCTGCTGGGAATGTTGGCCTTGTGCCTATTACCGCCGGTCATGGATCAGCAACAAATCGCCAGCCTGGGGCTAATAAATGCTCTAGGTGGCAAATGAAAAAAGTTCGCGGATTGCGGGCCGATGTTTAACAATATGTCTATGGATGTTGTGAGCGCAAAGCTTACTCCCCCATTCTCATGTCAACATCGGCCCCTTTCTTTTTTAATTAAAATTATCAATTAATTTCTTGAGTTAATAAAAACTGAAAAAAATGTCAAAGTGATGTGATTTGAAAATAAATTTAAGATGGATTTTTTAAAAGAGAGAACCGGCAGGAATGCGAGAAGCATTAACCTGCCGGTATGAAGGTGTTTTTATCGGAGGGTGGGGTGTTTTAGGGTGATGAGTCCGTTTTTAGAAACTAGGAAATGGTAAGGGTTATTCCTTACGAAATTTGTAATTTCGCTTGGTAAAACCGTATCTTGGTCTTTGGAAATTGAAGCGGCGATCGCTTCTGGATCCAAACCTTGGTTGTTGTTTCCGTTAAGAACTCCGTAAATAGTTTCTAGACTAATCATGATTTTTCTCCTTTGAATTTACATCTGACCCATTTTCCAGGCACCTCGATACTGGTGAGGTTCTTTCAGCTCGTAGCTGAACTGCCCACGACCGACAGGCCGGGCGATGATATGATTCTGGTTGTTAACCAAAATCATGCGTGAGTCGTTGGCGTTGAGTTGCGGGCCAAACTTTTTGACCATCGCCTCGATGGTCATGGGTTTGGCGGCGTCTGCCAACAGACAGAATAGACGAAACCTGGTCATGCTGGGATTTGTACTCAAGAAAATTCCCTCCTTTATTTGAATGTGCTACCTTCGAGGGTGATTATACCACATTATAGGCTTAAAGTGTACTGTTTGCCGGAGAGGAGGTCATATTGAATTAATTCATAATCAGAAATTTCTTGGGAGGAAAATTTGGGAATAATGGAGTTGCTAATAACACTATCTGTTTGAGCCAGATTGTTAAGTATTTTAAATTGATGTTTTGGCTGAATGTTGGCTAATTTTAAAATTTCTAAAGACAAAAAATTTGGGCTAATTTGAGAAGGAAAATTAAATTTTTGATTAAAGTTTGACCAAGCGGTGACAAATGTGCTGTGCATTTTTATTTTATCGTTGGTATCAAATCCGGCTTTTTGATAAATATCGGTGCCGTTGCCAAGTGAAGTTAGATGATCGCCAAAGAAAATTAAAATAGTTGGTTTTTTGATTTGACTGAGAGTATTTTTTAATTGAAGATAATCAGTGTCGGTTAAATAAAGTCCATCGACATAACTTTGAAGAATATCTTGGTCGTTTTGGTTTAAATTGCTTTTAATTTTTATTTGATGTTCGGGATATCTGTTAGGTTTAAAGACGACATGGTTTTGCATAGAAAGACCAAAAATTAATTGTGGTTGAGTGGTAGTATTTAGTTGATTAATAAGCTGTTGGTTAAAATATGAGTCGGAAACAAATGGCCCGGCGTATTGGAGATCTTTCATATCCTCAATAGTAATAAAATTATCAAGATTTAATTTTTTATAAACACTTTTTCGATTGTAAGCGGAGGCATAAAAAGGATGAATGGCAGTAGTTAAATAACCTTGGTCTTTAAAAAGACTAAAAAGAGAGGGAAGAGGTTTTTTGATAGCTTGACTGTATGGTGAAATTCCATTGAGAAAATAATTGCTGAGTCCAGTGAGCAGTTCAAAACCAACATTGGCCGTTCCCCCACCAAATGAAGGGGAAATAAAAGTGGATTTAATATCTTTCCTAACATTGGCTATGGGGTCTTGAGAATAAGTTACTTGAGGAAGGAGTGTTGGATCCCAAAAAGCTTCGGAGAGAATAATGATGATGTTGGGAGATTTAAACCCACTCACTTCGCTATTCTCAGTGACCTCCCTTAAAGAAGGGAGGCTGTTTAAATTGGTGTAAATTTGTTGGATGGTTTGTTGGTTATAATTTTTGGGTGTGGGAGGGTTAACGTTTTTGAAATCATTATAAAAACAAAATAGCACACCGTTGACGTAGCAGTTATCAATGGGGTTAGGGATGTAAGTTTCAATTTTAAGTTTTGTAATAATTTGTTGAAAATGTTTTGGAAAAAATATTGGGAATAGAAATATGAGTATAGGAATGATAATTAATGGAAATTTCTTTTTGATTGGTGGGTTATTTTGATTTAAGAATTTTTTGAGAAAATAAAAAATAATAAAAAGACTAATAGTACCTATAACTAATCCATCTTTTATATTAGTGCCACTGATAAGGGAGGGAATAAATTTTATTAAATCCCCTACTAAATTGGTGTCGCTAATAACCAAAGGAGTTCCCCATAGGTTGTTTTTGTAGTGATTGATTAGAGAAAATAACGAAAGGAAAATTAAATAAAAAATAAAAGATTGGTATCTTTTTTTAAATATAAAAATAGAAAATAAGAGTAGCGACAACCAAAGAAGATAATTGATTACTATAGTCCTAAAGTTGGGTAAATTGTAAACAAGAAAAT
>CAZWUG010000076.1:0-2724 GCA_964637525.1 uncultured Gammaproteobacteria bacterium
TTGTAGGCATAGAGTTGCCATTGGGTTAATTTTCTGTCAATGATAGGTAATTCATCTAAATTATGTGATTTTTTAAGTTTAAAAATTTTATTTTTTGGTGGATGTCCGGAATTGATTTCGTCAATAAGTTCGTTGAGTAAAAAATCGTAATCACCACCAATTAAAATGTAGTCGACTGGACAATTTTTGATAGATTCTTGTGGTAAGGCGGTGACGTGATCACCCATCAAAATAATTTTTAATTTTAAATTTTTAATTTTTAATGATTCTTTTTTGAGTTTTTTGATAATTTTCCAATGTTGTTTGATGACTGGCGTTTTGGTTTCAATAACAACCATATCTGGTTTATTTTTTTTGATTCTATTGAGCCATTGTAAGAAAGTTAGTTTCTGAGCAATAGCATCGTCCCAAAAAACTTTTATTCCTTTTGACTGAAGTAGTGTGGCGGCATAAGCGGGAATAACTGGATAAATGACATTGCCTGTATTTGTCCATTGAAATTGTCGATTTTGAGAAAGGAAAGGACTGCCTTTTTTGGAATCTAATGGAGGATATGATATTGAAACTGATTTAACCGCCGATGTATTGGCCATTTTTTTGGTTGATTTTGTGGGCTTTGAAATTAACTTTTTTTCTGAATAAGCCATACAGAAATAGTATACCGTAATAAATATGGGTAATAGGAATAGCCAAAGTGCTAAGAAATGATAAATATAGTTTTTTGGTTTTAAAAATAAAAGAAAAAAAAGTTAAAGATAATATTGATAAATATAAATATAATGGAAAATATAATAGTTTATAGTTAATAGTGAAGTAGCTAATAGCTAATAGCAATAAATATAAAACAAAAAAAGACGGTAATAAGTATCCGATTCTAAATGAAGTTTGAGGGAATTTTTTGGCAAAATAACCACGTTGGATAGCATATCTGGTAATTTGTTGCAGATGGTGGATAATTACTGCTCGACGGTGATGATAAACCACTAATGATGGATGATATAAAATTTTTTGATTAAGCTCTTTGGTTAATTTCAAACAAAGAACAGTGTCTTCTCCTGGCCAATATTTTGGGTTAAACATACCAGCTTTTAAAAAATCATTTTTTTTGACAATTAAATTAACGCTGGGATAATCATCGACGAATCGAGATTTTTTTATACTATTGCGATAAACCCCAGCTCCACCACTACCTAACCAACTAGACCAAACCAATCCGGAAGCTTGTTGATAGATATTATCTTTTGGTGGAGTTAAACATGGACCACAAAAACCAGCAAATTCAGGATGTTTTTTTATTAATTTTTGGGCGTTATTAAAATATGTTTTTTGAGGGAAAGAATCATCATCAAAGAAAACCAAGTATTTACCTTGGGCCATTTTTGCTCCTAAATTTCTTTTTTCTGAGGGGTTAGCAGTGCCAGATATTTTGTCGGTAACCACTATAATCTCAAAGTTTTTTTGAGTTTGATTTTTTAGAATATTTAGAGTTTCCTTTAAATATGTGTTAATTCGTCGAACAGGAATAATTATCGAAAATATTTTTTGTTTCATAAACCAGTGTTAACTTTCATTTCTAAATCTGGATCGTAAACCCATTGACGTTTATTTTGATCATCATAATAGTGAAGTATTTTGAGGCGATAAAAAACAGCCAAAGAGTCGATTAGACATTGCCAAATAATTTTAAAACCGGTGGCATGGGTTAAACTTTTGAAATTGTAATTTAATTTTACTGGAGCTTCGTAAATTTTGGTAAATCCAAGCCGATTGGCGACCGAAAGAATCTCTAGATCAAAAGCATATTTTTTGATTAATAATCGAGGAAGAACTTTGATTAATACTTGACGGTGGAAAATTTTTAATCCTGTTTGGGTATCATGAATATTTATACCTAATAAGAATTTGGCAATTAGATGGCCGCCAAAACTTATAATTTTTCTTTGGAGTGGATAGTCAACTTGAGAAGCTGGGTGTTGTTTTGAACCGACAATAATGTCTGCTTGATACCATTCCATATGCTCTAGAATCATCGATATTCCATTTGGATCGATTTCCATACCTGAGTCTATAAAAGCAATATAATCTCCTTTGGTTTTGGCCATACCAAAGCGGATAGCATAACCTTTGCCATGATTGTATTTATATCCAAAAACTTTGAGATTTTTTAATCTTAACTTTTTTAATACGGAGTATGATCTATCAGTTTTTGTGCCATCAACAACGACAATTATTTCGTAGTCATAGCGAATTTGGTCTAACACATTGACAATATTTTTAATGTCATGGAGAATTGTTTTTTCTTGTTTATAGACTGGAACAATGATCGATAAAAAATGGTTGTTATTTTTCATGGCCAAGTAAACTTTGGTAGACAATAAGAGTTTTTTTGGCAGTTGTTTCCCATGTAAAAAATTTAGCTCTGACTAACCCAAATTTTTTATATTTTTGACGAAGAGATGGATTAAGCCAAAGTTTTTTTAGGCAGTGAGCTATATCGGAGACAGATCGAGGGTTAAATGAGAGTCCAGATTCGGCCATTATTTCGGGTAAACAAGTATCTCGGCTATAAGCAATAGGACAACCAGATTGCATAGCTTGAACTAAAGGAAGTCCAAAACCTTCAGCAAACGATGGTTGACAGTAAACAGTGGCTAAGTTGTAGAGAGCGGCAAGATCGTTGTCAGAGACAAAACCAGTTAAGATTAGTTTTCTGGTTCTCTGGTT
>CAZWUG010000077.1:0-2623 GCA_964637525.1 uncultured Gammaproteobacteria bacterium
TAATATCAAAACGATTATCCAAAGCTGGTTTATAAACTCGAATGTCGTAATTTAAAGCATCACGACATTCCGAAAGGTGGTCTAATAAGCGTCGGGTTTTACTAGAATTCATTGGGCCGATAAAACAGGTTAAGGGTGCTCGTTGACGGGTCATAGGCTCATTGTAGCGTGAAAAAAGCAGCTTTGAAAGATATCAATCAAGCTAAATTTTATAAAAACGATATAATTAACCTTAGTATGGATGAAAAAATATATTTCGTCACTGGAAATAAAAATAAATTAAAAGAGGTAAAAGCAATAATGCCGGAGGTTGAAGGATTAGATTTGGATTTAGCTGAAATTCAGGAATTAGAACCAAAAAAGATTTTAGAAATAAAATTGGCAGAGGCAAAAAAATATAAACCAAATTGTAATTTAATAGTGGAAGATTTATCGCTAGAAATTGAGGGGATGAAGGGATTGCCGGGACCGCTGATTAAATGGTTTTTAAAATCAGTTGGAATTGAAGGTGTTTATAAAATGGCAAAATTATTTGGAAATCAAAAAGCGATAGCCAGATTAACTTTAGGTTTTTCTGATACTAATGGAGAAAATAAATATTTTGAAGGAATAGTTGAAGGTAAGATTGTGGAACCAAAAGGCGAGTCTGATTTTGGTTGGGATCCAATTTTTGTACCAAAGGGGCATGATAAAACTTATGCTGAGATGGGGATGGAAGAAAAAAATAAAATTTCTCATCGAAAACAAGTGTTGGATAAATTGAAAAAATATTTAAATAAGTAATTTTTTATGGCTGAAAATAGACTTTATATAATGACAGGACTGCCATACTCGGGCAAAACGACGTTGGTAAAGGAATTGGTAAAAAAAGTTAATGGCAAAGTGGTGTCAGCAGATGAAATTTTGGAGCAAAAAGATTTATGGAAAGAAAAACATCCAACACAAGAAGATTGGGAAACGGCTTATGGGGAGGCCTATAAAAGAGTTGAAAATTACTTGGTTTATGGGGGAAATGTAATTTTTGATGAATCAAACTTACTTTATATTCAAAGAGAAAACTTAAGAAAAATGGCTGAGAATTTAGGAGTAAAAGTTAAATTGATTTATGTAAAAATTGACAAAAATGAGGCTTTAAAAAGATGGATGGAAAATTTAAAAATCAAAAAGAAAAATCAATTAAGCAAAGAAATTATCCAAAGAACTTTTAGTTTATTTGAGGAGCCGAAAGTAGAAGAAAACCCAGTTGTTTACAATCCAGAAATGAGTTTAGAAAAGTGGATTAGAAAAAATTTTTGAGACGCGGATGGGAGTTGAACCCATCTATACGGTTTTGCAGACCGCTGTCTAACCGCTTGACTACCGCGTCAGTTAGAAGGTTAAACCTATTGTACCAAAAACCCTCCTAATTAAGGAGGGTTTTAATTGGTAATTTAACTATTGGCAGAGGTTGATAGACCTTTGGCCTACATCATGCCGTCCATGCCGCCCATTCCCGGAGGGGTTGGATGGTCATGTTTTTCTGGAGCGTCGGTAACCAGAACATCGGTAGTCAAAATCATTTGGCCGACAGAAACAGCGTTAGTTAAGGCTGATTTGGTAACTTTAGCCGGGTCAAGAATACCGGATTCAATCATGGATTCCATTTGACCAGTGGCAGCATTGTAACCATAATCTGATTTGGCATCTTTACTGACTTTATCTTTAATTAAATTAAAGATATAACCAGCGTCTTCACCGGAATTTTGAGCCAGGCGGCGAACTGGTTGTTCAAGGGCATATTTCAAAATATCAATACCAACTTGCTCTTCGGCAGAATCGGTTTTAACCGAATCGAGTTTTAAAGAAGCTTTGAGTAAAGCCACTCCACCACCAGGGAGAATTCCCTCTTCAACAGCGGCTTTGGTAGCCTCAATGGCATCCTTAACTCGTTCAAGGCGTTCTTTCATTTCAACTTCAGTAGCACCACCAACCTGAATGACGATGGCCCCACCAACTAATTTGGCAATCCTTTCCTGAAATTTTTCTTTGTCATAATCAGAATCGGTTTTGCTAAGTTGAGCCCGGAGTTGAGAAACACGGGCTTTAACATCACCATCGGAACCGGCACCGCCAAGGATTCGGGTTTTATCTTTGTCGGAAGTAATAGTGTCGGCATGACCACAGTACTCTTCTGGCAGAGCAGTATCAAATTTGATACCTAAATCATCAGAAATAACCCGACCGCCGGTAAGAGCGGCGATATCTTCCAGCATAGCTTTACGACGGTCACCAAAACCGGGAGCTTTGACAGCTAAAACATTAAAAACACCTTTGATTTTGTTGACAACGAGAGTAGCTAAAGCTTCACCATCGACATCATCAGCAATGATGACAAAGTTTTTGGTAAGTTTGACTAATTTCTCTAGGAAAGGCAGAATTTCTTGGAGGGAACTGATTTTTTTGTCGGTGATAATGATATATGGATTATCAACGACAGCTTCCATACTTTCAGTATTAGTGGCAAAGTAAGGAGATAAAAAACCCTGATCAAATTCCATACCGGAAGTTTCTTTGGTTTCTAAAAATAAACCTTTACCTTCTTCGGCAGTAATTAAACCATCTCGACCAATTTTAACCATAGATT
>CAZWUG010000078.1:0-2564 GCA_964637525.1 uncultured Gammaproteobacteria bacterium
GGTCCAAGTTTTGTTTTGTTGGGAATGGGTTTGGGCAGTGGTGAGCTAATAATGTGGCCATATTTGGCGGCAAATTTTGGTTTGGGAATAATTTGGGCGGCAGTAATAGGGATAACTTTTCAGTTTTTTATTAATATGGAAGTAGAAAGATATACTTTGATAAATGGGGAGAGTGTGTTTGTAGGTTGGGCGAGAAAATTTAAACAACTATCCCCTATTTGGTTTATTTTATCGACGGTAATTCCGTGGATGTGGCCAGGAATTATTTTGTCTTCGGCAACTATTTTGATATCAACGCTGGGGTTGGGTCAGGCTAATATAGTGGCGATAATCATGCTTTTGGCAATAGGATTAATTTTGAGTTTGGGTAAAGTTGTTTATAAAACACAGGAACATCTGCAAAAATGGCTGATTTTTTTAGGAGTGCCGTTTATTTTGGTTTTGACCTTCTTTTTGGCTAAAGGAACTGATTGGCAAAGTTTGGGAGCCGGTTTAATGGGTAAAGGCGATGGTTTTTGGTTTATTCCGGCGGGTTTGTCGATGATTACTTTTTTGGGAGCCTTTGCTTACTCCGGGGCGGGTGGAAATTTAAATTTGGCCCAATCTTTTTATATTCGAGAAAAAGACTATGGTATGGGTAAATATGGTGGTAAGATTACTTCTTTGTTAAGAAATAAGACAAGTGAATTTCCTTTGGAAGGAAAAACTTTTGAAATTAATCAATCTAACTTAAAAATATTTAGAAACTGGTGGCGAAAAATTAATTTGGAACACTTGTTGGTTTTTTGGCTGACGGGGGCAGTAACGATTATGTTATTAAGTTTATTGTCATATTCAACGGTTTATCATCAATCCGGAGGAACTTCGGGAATAAATTTTTTGTTTGTGGAGGCTGAGGCAATTGGTAAATTGATGGTGCCATGGTTTAGTAAAGTGTTTTTGTTGTTAGTGACATTAATGTTGTTTTCAACTCAAATGTCGGTGATGGATGCTACCAGCAGGATAACTTCTGAAAATTTAGTAATTTTAAATAAAGAAAAATTTAAACCACGTAATTTGCCAAATTATTATTTTGGATTTTTGTGGGGTCAAATTTTATTATCGATAATAATTTTGTTGGTTGGGGTGAAAGAACCGTGGCAGTTGGTAAGAATTAGCGCTTTTTTGAATGCGGTGGCAATGTTGGTTTACACAGTGGCTTTGTTGTGGCTAAATCAAAAAACTTTGGACAAAGCTTTAAGGCCAATGTGGTGGAGAAAAAGCATTTTGATTTTAGTGGTTTTGTTTTTTGCCGGGTTTTCTGTTTTGACTTTGGTGAAGTAATTTTTGATGTATATTGTAAGCATGGCCAAAAAAAGAAAATGAAAGGAAAGTTTCAGTAACTTCTTGCCAACGAACCAAAGGAACATTGCCATAGGATATTTGATTTGGAACTATATAAAAATCATAACTAAAGTAAAATAGGAAGGTAAAAAAGAAGCCAAAGAAAAGGAATGTTTCGGGAATAAATATAGTTAGTTTTGATTTTGGAAAAAATAGTTTGAAGAAGAAATAAGACAGGGATCCTAAGAGGCCGGTTATCATGTAGGCCGGGTGGAGCAGATTAACCTGGATAAAATTTAAGTTATGGAGAGTTAGTTCATCTTGATAGTTAATTTCTTTTATGGCGTCGGGGGTTTCAATTCCTAAGATTCTTTGGCCCCAGGATATTTCCTCGCCGGCAATAAAAAATAAAGCGATGAAGAGAAAAAGAAAAATGATTTTAGTTTTACCTTTTGATAAAGTAAAGTTTTTGTAGAAAAAATAGGAAGAGAAAGCATAAAGTAAAAATTGGGTATACTCAGCGACCCCATCTTCTTGGAAGAGATTAATAAATGTTTGACTATAATATTTTTCGATTAGAAAAAAAACTAAAAATAGTATTGCCGGAGTTAAATAAAATATTTTTTTTATGTTTTCTTTGGGTGTTTGAGAAATATAAAAATTGGTCAGGCTTAAAAAAATAAATTTTATAAATACGGGGAAATGGAACTTAAAGTGGCTAAAAACAAAATTTGGGTAAGTTATTTTTTCAATAAAAAAAGAAAAGAGGAAGAGAATTATGGAAGACAGTAGGATAATTTTGTTAGTCTTATAGTTATAAAATTTTAATTTAGGTGGACGCCAAAGAGAGTAGGTTAGAAAGAAAGCAATATATAAGAATAAAAAGAGAGAAGGATTGATATGTAAATGTTTTTCAACCACTCCGGGATAAACGAAGATTTCTAAAGAGAAAAATGACAAGAGTAAGGTATATAGGAGGGTATAAATTAAAGACATTGTTTATTTTAGCTTATTTTTTTCATATAATGTATCAATTATATGAAAAAAATAACAGTAATTGGTGTGGGTTATGTAGGATTAGTTACGGGGACTTGTTTGGCGGAATTAGGTAATAGCGTAGTGGGGGTAGATATAGATGAAAAAAGAATAAAAAATTTAAACAAAGGGGTTATTCCAATTTATGAACAAGGCTTAGAAGAATTGGTAATAAAGAATATTAAGGAAAATAGACTTAAATTTAC
>CAZWUG010000079.1:0-2498 GCA_964637525.1 uncultured Gammaproteobacteria bacterium
ATTAGAAATTAGATATTAGATATTAGACATTTTGCCTTATGTGGTTCTGTTTTTTCCTGTTTTCTTTTTTTCTACGATCTATAATCTACGATCTAACAACTACCTTTGCTCTTGAGCAAACAGCTTCCACCACCATCACCGCTTCTATTGGCGAAAACCGAGTCACTATTTACGGCTACACCTCACCCAACTCCCGAGTTGAACTAAGTAGTTCTCAGGTCTTTTCAGTCACTTATAGCGACAGCACTGGTTATTTTCTTTTCGACAAAACTCTTCTTCCCAAAGTTGAATTATCCGACCTTTGTTTATCCTCCATCGACAATAATTCTCGCCAAACCACTCCAGTCTGCTTCCCTCCTCCGCCAGCCACTAACTATCATACAGATATTGGGCCAATACTTTTACCTCCAACCATTTCCCTGGAAAACAGTCAAATCAATCCCAACAGCACTGTCACTTCTTCAGGTCAAGCTATTCCCAATTCCCAAGTTAGTATCAATTTTTATAAAGTTAATGACTCAGCCAAAGCTTTTTTAATTAAAGATGCCTTTGCCTATTCTTTACCGTCAGTAAGTGCCGCCACCGACTCTCAAGGTAATTTCAGTCTCAATCTTCCTACTGCCTACGCTAGTAATTATCGTCTCTACGCCACCGCTAAATTTGACAATAATTATTCACCCAAATCCAACACCCTTATCTATATCCTACCCTCACTTTTCTACCTCTTTCTACAGCAATATCCTTTGCTAAAATTTTTAATTCCATTATTTATTTTTACTCTAATTGTTTTTGTTTATATCCTACACTTACGATCCAAGATCTATCATCTACAATCTAAAAATTATCTCCCTGCACTTAGAACTTTTACCCCCGCCATTTTGATACCTCCAAAAACCATTATTTCTAAGCTCTACCATCTAAAATCTAAGATCTAATTTCCCGCCACTACCGTTTGTAGTATTAAGAAACACTAAACCCTTGTTTTTTATTATTAAAACATTATAATCATAATATATGAATAACACTGTCATTCAAATTCCTATCTCCAAACAACTTCGACAACAATCAGAAACAGCGGCTAATCAAGCCGGATTTTCTTCCGTTCAGGAGGTCATCCGTGTTTTTCTCTGCCAGTTCAGCCAACAAAAAATTGTCTTAAACTTTGACAACCCGGGCATTAAACTTTCTCCCGAAAATGAAAAAAAATATTTAAAAATAATCTCTGACTTACAAAAAAACAAAAACATAACTTCGACTAAATCTCCCGATGATTTTTTTGCTAAGATTAATCAATGATTCAAATCAAATATCATCGGAATTTTCTTACTTTATACTTTCCACTTTTAACTTTATACTTACTTAGTGAAAAATAAATACTTATTTATCATCGCCTTTTTATCCTTAGCCCTCATCGCTTCTGTTTTTTTAGTTATCCGCACCACTGTCACCTATCAACGAGCTGCTACCGGATCAAATGGAGCTGTCATTCTCGAAAATTCTTATCTTTTTGCCTCCCCTCTTCAAGCCAAAGGCGATGGCAAAGAAATGATCCGCTTAACTGTCTTCTTGCTTGACGGCCGAGGCCTAGGCGTTGCCAACCAAACCGTTTCCCTAAATATCCCTAAAAATATCACCATCACTAACCAGCAAGAAATTACTGACCAAAATGGCAAAGCCATTTTCGATCTAGTTTCTTCTACTGCTCAAACAGCCAATATTACCGCTAAAACAGATACAGCCAAATTACCACAAAACGTAAAGGTAATATTTTACTAATACGACTTTAGCTAAAATTTCAAGTTATAGACGTATCACCTTCTACCAGAATACACTTTACAGCTAAATTGTAGTTTGACAAACTACAAAATTATCTTCAAAATCTTCCCCTACACTATATGTATTTTTTCCTCAAAAAAGTTTAATTTAGGTCCTTGAAAATTAAGGTAAACCAAGATGTTGTTCGATTCTATCAAGCTGCTTTTTATGGTCAATACAATTATTATCAAAGTAATTTATGGTAATAGTCAAATCTTTTTGAATTTTTTTGAGTTGTTTGTCTACTTTTTTGAATTTTACATCAATTTTGTCCAACCTACCGTTGATAGGTTCGATTATTTTTTTAATCTGAATTAAATCATCTTGACTAAGCATAGGAAAAGTATAGACAAAAAAAATATCAATAAAATATATCAAATAGAATTTTGAAGAGACCCTCTCATTTTCCCTTTCTACTTTATATTTTCTGGTCTTTTTGAGATCTGAAATCTAAGATCTGAGATCTAAAATCTGATAGACTTATCTTAGTGAAATCTCTCCAATCTCTTTCTTATAAAACTCTCTTTGCTATTCTCTTTTTTAGTTTAGCTGGCATTGTTTTTTTTCTTAAAATTGGCGGTAAAACTCAAAAAGTTTCTGCTGCCTGGTGGGATGACATGTGGCATTATCGTAAGGCTATCTCAATCACTAATTCTTCTGGCAGTAATTTAACTGATTTTCAA
>CAZWUG010000080.1:0-2472 GCA_964637525.1 uncultured Gammaproteobacteria bacterium
ACTGTTGAAAGCATCTCAAACAGGAAACTGACCCTAAGATAAGGAATCGTTGTTCCGAGTAATCGGAATGAAAGATCGCCAGGAGACTACTGGCTAATACTTTACAAGTGGAAGTTCCGCAAGGGATTAAGCTAAGTAAAGAACTGATCGAAGAAATTTCTCAACATATATTTGGCTTTCAGCCCCGATCAAATTCGGGTTTGGAAGCTGAATAGGCGACTCAATTTAGAGGCCAAGAAATTTAGCTTTTAGTAAATAGCTATTAGCTAATAGCATGAAATAGAAAATAATTACTTTAAAATTTGGTTTTTGAATTCTGGTCATTGGAGCGAGGTGGAACCACCTTTTCCCATTTCGAACAGAGAAGTGAAACGCCTTAGCGCTGACAATAGTCTCCACGCAAGTGGTCTTGAAGATAGGTCATGGCCAGAATTCAGAAACCAAGTTAGATCTTAGATGATAGATTGTAGATTTTAGATTCAATAAATTAACAATTTAATTTTATTAATAGTTTATTTGGAAACGTACACTTTGCTAATGCAAACTTACGTTTTTATTATTGGTTTAAATATGTTTATTGAAAAATAAACATTAATAATAATCCCGAATAAATCGGGATTTTTTAATATAAAAATGGCTAAAAAAGAAAAAAAAGCAAAAAAAGTCAAAGAAATTTTGACTATGGAGGATTTATTAAAATCTGAAGGTGTTGAAAAGTTAGGTTTTAAAAAAGGCCAAGAGGTTAAAGGTAAAATTTCATCAATCAAAAATAAGGCAATTTATATTGATATTGGGGGTAAAACTGATGCGGTAGTTTTGGGAAAAGAATTTGAATTTGTTAAGGATTATATTAATGACCTTAAACTTGGAGATGAAATTGAAGTTCAAGTGAAATCTCCGGAAAATGATAAAGGTCAAATTTTAGTTTCTATACGCGGGGCGGCTAGTGGTTATGGCTGGAATTATTTTAAAGAAAAGGAAAAGAATGGTGGAGAAGTAACGGTATTTGCCAAGGAATTAAATAGGGGTGGGGCGGTAGTAATTGCGCCATTTGGTTTCTTTGGATTTATTCCGGGTTCACAAATTGGAACTAAATTTGATGGTGATCCTGATAAAATGATTGGTAAAAAAATAAAAACAAAAGTTTTGGAAGTTGATCAGGCTAAAAATAGATTAGTTTTTTCTGAAAGATTAATTTCTGAACCAGATAAGGTTGGGGAAGAAGTGGGGGCGATTGAAACCTTAAAATTAGGGGATGTTTTTGAGGCTGAAGTGGTAAGAGTGGAACCTTTTGGTATTTTTGTGAGAGTGGTTTGTGATAATGCCGGAACTAATTTAAATTTGGAGGGCTTGGTCCATATTTCAGAAATTTCCTGGGAAAAAGTGTCAGAACTTTCTTCTATGTTTAAATCTAAAGATAAGATTAAGATTAAACTTATTAGTAAAGATGAAGGTAGATTACAATTTTCTCTTAAGAGATTGACTGATGACCCATGGGAAAAGATTGAAGAAAGATTCCCTAAAGATAAAGAAACTGAAGGTGAAGTGGTAAGATTAGCTAATTTTGGTGCTTTAGTAAAACTTCAGACCGGGGTTGAAGGGTTAATCCATATTTCTAAACTTACCGGCGGTGTCAGCCTGAAAGAGGGAGAGAAAGTTCAGGTCTACATTGAAAGTATTGATGTAGCTAAGAGAAAGATTTCTTTGGGAATAGTGGAGACTAGTAAGAAGAATGTACTTTATAAGTAAGACATAATATGTGATTAAAGCCTCCAGTAATGGGGGCTTTTTTAGTTTTTCTGCGGCTTGGCTGACCTCCAATACCTATACTGTAAGCATTATGGGTAGGTAATTTGCCGACAGGTAGGGGATTTTTGCTAGTGATGCCGTGAGAGGCTGGGGAATGGATGATTTTTTAGAAAGGGATGTTATAATCGATGAAATTAAAATTTTTATAAAAATGGTAGAGCAGGAAAATATAAAAGAAGTGGCAAAATTTTTTTTAGATTCGGAACCTATTAGAAGGAATCTTTTGACTCTTGAGGGTGGAAAAGATTTTGATGATGCAATTAAATTTATTGAATCAACGGCTCCTTATTGTTTAATTGGGGAAGTGGAAGGAATTTTTGATAAAAATGAGTTATTATGGTGGAAAGATTCTTGGGAAATGTATCATTATAGACCCAATAGAGGATTTAGGGGTATTTTTGACGGAACAGTGCAATTTATTCTTGATAATGATATAACATCAATTCCAATTTTAAGAGAAGTCGTGGCGGAGATAAAGAAAAACGGTGTTAAAAACAGTATAATGGGTCATGAAGAAAAAGGAGATTGTGTTTGTCTGTAGTAACTGTGGTAATGAGTTTTCTAAATGGATGGGGCAGTGCAGTGCTTGCGGGGAGTGGAATAGCCTGAAAGAAGTAACCGCGCCAAAAGCTTCGCATTTAGGCGGGTCAAAATTTTTGAGAA
>CAZWUG010000081.1:0-2458 GCA_964637525.1 uncultured Gammaproteobacteria bacterium
AAAGAAGTAACCGCGCCAAAAGCTTCGCATTTAGGCGGGTCAAAATTTTTGAGAAATAAAAATTTTGAAATTAAAAAAGTGGCGGAAATTGAGACGAAGAATGATGGGTTTACTAATATAATTTCTGCGGAAATTAAGGAGTTTGATAGAGTTTTGGGTAAAGGAATTGTTCAGGGGTCAGTGACTTTGTTTGCGGGGGAGCCGGGGATTGGAAAAAGTACCCTTTTAACCCAATTAGTGGGTAAAGTTGGGGGTTTATATGTGGCAGGAGAAGAATCGGCTGAACAAATTGCTTTGAGAGTAAAGAGACTTGGAGTAAAGGCGGAAGGATTCGATATTTTTGAAAGTAATTCAGTTGAAGAAATTGAGGATTATTTAAATCGAGTAAATAATTTGTACAAAATAGTGGTGGTAGACAGTATTCAGGTGATTGGATGTGACAATGCGACCGGAGCGGTGGGGTCGGTGAGTCAAATTAAGGAATCAACTTTTCGGTTGGTGCAGTTGGCCAAGAAATTGAAAGTGGCCATGTTTATTGTGGGACATGTAACTAAAGACGGGGATATAGCCGGACCGAAATTATTGGAGCATATGGTGGACACGGTTTTGTATTTTGAAGGAGAGAAAAATGGAGAGCTAAGAATTTTGCGAGCCAATAAGAATAGATTTGGTCCGACTGATGAGGTGGGAATTTTTAGAATGACAGAGATGGGTTTGTCGGATGTAAGTCAGAATGATTTAAATTTGGTAAGCGGGGAGGGAAATAAAGTTGGGAGTGCGGTGACAGTGTTGATGGAAGGAACCAGACCGGTGATGGTGGAAATTCAGGCTTTGGTGGTAGAAAGTTTTGCCCCAATACCGAAACGGGTTTTTGCCGGAATAGATTTTAATCGGGGGCAATTACTGACAGCGATAGCTCAGAAAAGTTTGGGGGTGCCACTTTATAAATATGATGTATTTGTGTCGGTGACAGGGGGAATAAAAATTGATGACACCGGAGCCGACTTGGCGGTGTTGGCGGCAATGTGGAGTAGTTATAAGGAAAAACCACTTAGTTTTTCAGATGATAGATCTCAGATGTTAGAGAAATCAAATCCCTCTAAATCTCCCTTTGACAAGGGAGATTTGAAGTCACCAGTTTTTGTGGGGGAGGTGTCGCTTTTGGGAGAAGTGAGGAAAGTTAAATTTTGGGAGAAGAGAAAAAAAGAGGCGGAAGTGATGGGAAGAAAATTGGTGGAGATGAGGAATGTGAGGGAAATAAAGTAGATCTTAGTTTTTAGATCGTAGATCGTAGAAAAATAAAAATAATTTATAATAAAAATGAAGATTGATGCAAAGATAAAAAAGATTTTGGAAATATTGAGAAAGAGGCATTGGACTATGGGAGTGATGGAATCGTGCACTGGAGGGGCAATGGTGAATGCGGTCACAAATATTCCCGGTGCTTCGGATGTTTTTAAATGTGGTTGGGTGACGTATTGTGACGAAGCTAAGATAAAAGCGGGAGTGGAGGAAGAAATTATTAAAAAGTATGGAGTGTATTCGATTGAGGTGGCGGAAGAAATGGCAAGAAAAGTTGCGGGAAGCGTGGGGGTGGGGGTGACGGGGAATTTGAATTACCCGGGAGAAGTGTTTGTGGCGGTAAGAATAGAGAATAAAGTAGAAAGTAGAAAGTTGAAAGTAAAAAGTAAAGACAAAAATAAAATAAAGGCGAGAAAAAAGATGAAAGAGATAATAGTGGAGAAGGTGGTGGATTTGATAATTGATAATCTTTGATATTTTTTGGTGGTGGTTGGATATAGGGTAAAATTAGTTTTGTAGATTGTAGGTCATAGATCGTAGAAACGTAAGTAATAAAATAAAAACTGTGATTCGGTTGAATGCCGGATTATTTTGTGATTGTTAATTTCTTGTAACCGATTTTTTAAGAGTCGGCCAAGTGTGCGGTGCACGTTGGATACTCTTAAAAAATGATTACTTCGAAATTTTTATATTAAAAATAAAGCAGTCAAAATTAGCTAATTTATTGTGATAGAGGATAGGGGTGGAGTTATCCTCATCCCGCAGTAGCGGGATTTCGGATGTAATCTTGGTTATCCTCAAGTTATCCACAATGACTGAAATTTGTTTAAAAGAGGATAAAATGAACCTAATTTTTATAAATATAATTTTATAGGGTAGTGAGTTTTGGGCGAGTAAATTTTTATAGGATATAGACAGAGGTGAAAAATGAGTTATACTGTTTTTAATGCTTAAGATAATAAAAAGATTTTTCTCTATAGAAAAGAAAGGTTTAAAGAAAAAGGAAAAGAGCGGAAAGAATGTTTGGGCAGAGAAACAGTTAAGGGAAATGGGGAAGCTTGGGGGAAAATTAGTTTTGTAGATTGTAGGTCGTAGATCGTAGAAAAAAAGAACTTTGACAGATTGGATATTGGAGAGACAACAATAAGTTGTTGAT
>CAZWUG010000082.1:0-2317 GCA_964637525.1 uncultured Gammaproteobacteria bacterium
TGTTCAATAGAGTCTTTATTTGTTTATTGGTTACCTTATCTGTCTGTAGTTTTATCAAATCAATTAAGTTAGTTGGAATATTGGTTTTATAAACACCTTTCTCTATCGATTTAGTAATGGATTTATTAAAACCTGAACACACTAGTTTTGATATCTGATTATTGAACGAGGGGTATTTATTTAAGTTAAGCCCAATTGACAAGTTGTCACTGTTCCTTAATTGAACACTTCTTTTTGGGTTTTTTCGTTTGTGAAAATCAGTTTCCAAAAAATCCATAAAGTACTTTGCCACTTCTTTTATGAAAGCAAGACTATTCTTTTGTTTAATGATATTTTCCTGTTTGTCCATTAATTAAATATGCAAATAAGAGTTATTTGATTATATTACGAAATATCATTATTTGTCTGAATACATAACACTATTAATTAAATATTACTAACAGTTCCTAATAATACTTATAAAAAGAGTAAAATATGGGATGAATATTACCGCCTCAAAACTTTACAATTATCTACAATGCGAACATAGGATCTGGCGAGATATTTTCGGTCCGCAAAACGAAAAATCTAAAGAAACGAATCCGTTTGTGCAAATGTTATGGGATAAGGGTGTGGCACACGAAGAAAAGATAGTTGAAGGACTGGGAAATGTGCTGAATTTAAAAGATGGCAGCGAGCAAGAAAGAATTGAAAAAACACTTGAAGCAATGAGAATGGGTGTGCCACTTATCTATCAAGGCGTTCTAAAAGATGGCGATTTACTTGGTATCCCTGATTTACTCCAAAGTAATGGTGACGGAACATATTTACCCATCGATATTAAAAGCGGAATGGGAGTGGAAGGGGTTGACGAGGATTTTGAAGGGGAAGAGAAATACAAGAAACACTATGCTGTCCAACTCGCCTTGTACAGTGAGGTCTTAATCGCTAACGGTTTTGCTAATAAACACCTTGGAAAAATTATTGATATCAATTCTGAAGAAGTCACCTATGACTTAGACAGACCAATGGGGGTAAAGAATCCAATCACATGGTGGCAATATTACTTAGATATTAAATTTAAAGCCGCTAGTTTAATGAATAATGAGGCACAAAATAAACCTGCTTATTCGGGAAAATGTAAGTTATGCCCTTGGTATGATAGTTGCAAAAAATGGATTAATCAAAACAATGATCCTACCATGATTTTTTATGTAGGACGAGCGGTTCGAGATGTATTATTTAAAGATTTAGAAATTGAAAGTTATCAAGAATTAATCAACATTGACGTTGACCAAGTATTGGAAAGAAAGGCGAAAGAAAAAGGTTTTTTGAATCGAATTGGTAAAGATAGTATAGAAAAAATGATAAAAAGGGCCAGAATTATGAATAAAAACGAGGAACCGGTTGTTTATAGTTCTCCAATATTTCCCAAAACTTCATACGATTTATTTTTTGATATTGAAGATGACCCAACTCAGGCATTTGTATATCTTCATGGAGTTTATGAAAGGTCACCGAATGGTGAAAGGTTTGTGTCATTTGTAGCTGAAGAAAAAACTGAAGAATCGGAGCGAGAAGCGTGGCTAAATTTTTGGAACTATATTCGATCGTTACCAAAAGATGACTTTACTGTTTATTACTATTCTCATCATGAAAAAACTACTTATCATCGGATGAGTCAAAAATATCCGGGAGTGGTAAGTGATGAAGAACTAGAATGGTTTTTTAGTAAGGAAAAAGCAATCGATTTGTATTCTGACATCGTTCTGAAAAATACCGACTGGCCATTGATGAGTTATTCCCTTAAGGAAATTGCTCAATACTTAAAATTTAGTTGGCGAGACAAATCCCCATCAGGAGCTATGTCAATCGAGTGGTTTAATAAATACCTTGAAACTAAGGATAAAAAAGATATGGATCGAATTTTGCTCTATAATGAGGATGATTGTAAAGCCACAATGGTGATTAAAGATTACTTAAATTCATTTAAAATTGAATAATTATGAAGAAAATTAAAGTTTCCATTCAAGATGAAAATACATTAATTCTATTAGAAGATGCTCAAAAAGGTGACTTGATTGATCTCAAATCAATACATGATACTGATATCGATAAATCGACGATCGACGGCTTAATTAAATCCATAAGAAATGAAGATTTTAAAGTACAACTTGAGTCTGCAAAACAGAACATTGAAAAAGAAAAAGCCTTGGAAGCAGAGATCAAAGAGAAAGACATTATTAATCGGGCGAAAGAAGTAATTGCGAAAAAAGATCAAGAGATTACGGCCTTAAATACCAAAGTCGAAAACATCGCCAAACAAATTGAGTCAGAC
>CAZWUG010000083.1:0-2156 GCA_964637525.1 uncultured Gammaproteobacteria bacterium
CCTAACCCCCCAATTTTTGGCTTCAGGTCAATAATAATTCGCTGAGCTGTTTTTTTTCCCACTCCCTTCATCTTCTGAAAAAAATCCACATCAGCCTCACCAATCGCCTTTATAATTTCCAAACTTTCTGTCTCACCCAAAATTCCCGCCGCCGTTTTTGGCCCCACCCCGGATACTGAAATTAACATTTTAAACAAATCCACTTCATCCCAATTTTCAAATCCAAATATGCTTATATCATTTTCCGACACCGCCATATAAGTCGACACTGTCAGCTCTTCTCTCACATTATGTTTTTTTAAAAAATTTTTCCCCACAAAAAGTAAGTAACCCACCCCATTTACTTCTATCTCACAATTATTTCCCCAAATCCGATTTATCTTTCCTTTTAAACTTGAAATCATAAACCCATTTTACACTAAACCCGAACATTATCCAAAGTTTAACTTACTACAGAATTCTCCTCACTTTTCACTTGTTTTGTTTTATATTCATCAATTTGTTCTTGATTCACCCCATCCACACTCAACAAAAAATATTCCGGACTATTCCAAACAGGAAGAATATTTTCACCAGAATCCTCACTCTGTTGCTTATACCAATACCCCACAGAGGTACCAACACCAAAACTAAATACAACTTGTATCGCATCCCTATTACCTCGCAAATAATCAATATTCCAATTAGCTACATAAGCCTCGTACTCCATCACTTCTATCGGCATCTCGGGATAATGTTTATACTGTAAAGAGTGAATTGTTTCATGTTCTAAAGCAGTTACTCCTTCAAGATATTTTTTCATATCTGTCTTTTCTATACCAACCCCAACAGTCTTATTATTTTCCATATAAACCGCCCCGGCAATCGGATATTTTTCAAAAAACTTACCACAATCACTTTTTGACCTTATTTCAACATCATTAGCCTCAGCTAAATCTCTTAAATATTTTTCGTATTCCGCAGGATTAGCAAACTTATAATCCCGACTTGGCAATCCGTATTTTCCTCTAACTCTGGCCTGATCTTCTTCCATTCTATCCAATAACTCTGCACTATCCAATCTTAATCCGGTAATATACTCTACCATCCGATCAGTTTTTGATTGAGAAAGCCTATCCTTTATCTTTTCATCAACCAAAATTACCTCTTGTTGGTCAATTTTTACCTCAGTGCCGCTTTCCATAATTCAGTATCTAATATATTAATCTTTATATCAAACACTTATTAGTAAATAGATACGTCAACGCCACTGCCACTGCATCCGATGCATGTGACGGCGAAATATTTTCTTTCAAATCCAAAAATCTTCTCACCATTTCTTCCACCTGCTCTTTTTCCGCCCTACCATAACCCACCAATGCCATCTTCACTTGTAACGGAGTAAATTCTGCCACTTCAATTTTATTTCTTTCGCCACAAATTTTTATTACCCCAATTGCCTCTGCCACTTTTAATGCCGACTTGGCGTTTTTAGCAAAAAATAAACTTTCAAAAGCCACCGCCGTTACCTGATATTTTTTTATTAACCCTTCCAGTTCCTCATAAATCATATTTAATCTTTTTGCCGAAATACTGGTAATTTTTGTTCTCAAACACCCGCATTCCACCAACTTATACTCACTGTTCTCTCTACGATCTACCATCAACGATCTATCATCTAAAATCGCCCAACCCGTATTGGCCAGCCCCGGATCAATTCCTAAAATCATAACCAATCATAACAATAAACACAATAAATTTTGAAGTCACAATTTTGGAACGTGTTTCAACATGGGCGACCACATTGATTTTCCAGTGGAAAAATTTGTGACGAAAAATTTAAGTCGAGGCTAAATAAATTATAGGATAATTTGTATTTTTCCCACTTTTCCACATCAACAACCCATATTTTTTTACTATCTCAAATTATTTATTTTATAAGATAAATTTTAGCTCCAAAAAACCAAAATTAAAAAATAAAATGTCGAAGTAACAATTTTTGAACGTGTTTCAACGTGGGCGACCACATTGATTTTCCAGTGAAAAAATTCGTTACGAGAAAAATTTTATTTTTTAATAAATTGTTATAATCCTTCTATGGATACCGACAAAATTTATTCTGAATTCAAATCTACTTTCCCTAGTCTCGAAATCTACCAAAACCACCTCCTCGACCC
>CAZWUG010000084.1:0-2147 GCA_964637525.1 uncultured Gammaproteobacteria bacterium
TTAAACGGGCTCCTGAGGGATGGAGAAAAATGGGGATGGAATGGTTGTATTCTTTAATTAAAGACCCTGCCAGGTTAAAGAGACAGTTAGTGTTGCCGAGGTTTGTGTGGAAAGTGATGAGAGGTTAAACCTATAATATTGATTTTTGGGTAGTTTTTTGGTATAATTATGGTTGTTTACGGATAAATTTATCAATAACGATAAATCTTAAAAGTAAATAGAACTTTAAAATCTTACAAGCAAATGTTTTTGGCCGGGCCTTACTAGAAACTAAGTTTTAGTTTTTAATAAGGCCATTGGCCAAAAATGAAAGGAAGTATCAGGTTATGGAAATTAGCAAAATTCTGTTGCAGAATCTGCCGAAAGAACTGCAGGATTACCTGCGGTCTCTGCCGACAGAAGGTAAGAACGAGGTTCCGGTATATTATCGGAATGGCGCGGGAGAAGTTTTCTTCGTCGACGATTGTGTTCTTCGGGACAACAAGACGTTTGAGAAGACGGCTCCTGCCGGCCTCTACCGCGGCGGCGCGCTGATGAAGCTGTTGACCAAGAATGGCCAAGTGGTGCTCTACGATGAGCGCTATCAATGGCTGAGGTTGGTTGGCGGCATCGCACGTTTCAGCGAGGGGTCGGATTTGACAAAGACTGCTGTCCGTGAGGCGGTGGTCGAAGAGTTGGCGGTTTTGGCTGACAGCGAAAAGGTTCGATTGGTGCCCGAAGGTATCAAAGACCTGGTTGGACTTTCTGTTCCTGGATGGGGAATCACGGTTGAAGGTATTCTGGAGACCGGATCTCTATCTGTGGTGGACTACTTTTTCAATGATGCCAATCGGGCATTTGAAGTGGTGGTCCAATGGGATCTTTCTGACTGGGATGGTCTGATTGTCCTACACAGTGAGGATTGGTTCCGTGGTGGGCGCTCTGGGTTTGCACCCATCGTCATTAACGGAAACGGGATGATCGTTGGTATGTACGATGGTCGTCATGGCTATGCACCTTTGCCGGTGTCTAAACTTCATCCTACGTTAGGGGTGTGCTTGTAAGAGAATAGGCGACCGATATCTGTTTGTTGCAGTAATGCACAGCAAGTATCCGGTCGCCCTTTTTCGTTTAAAATTCTCCTAGAAATTTTATTTCTGGTTCTAAATTTAGATTAAGTTTTTCTTTGGCTTGGGTTTGGATGAGTTTGATTAAATTAAAATAGTCGTCAGCGGTGGCTTGGCCATTATTAACAATGAAATTGGCGTGAAGGGGACTAATTTGGGCGTTGCCGATAGAAAAACCTTTAAGTTTTAATTCATTATCGATAATCCAGCCGGTGGATTTTTGTTCGCCCCAAATTTTTTGACAAATCTCCAGAGGGAGGTTTTTAAACACTGAACCAAGGGAATTCATGGGTTGAACGGCTGATTTTTGTTTAATCCAAGTATCAACGGTTTTTTTGGCTTTAATGGGATCACCTTTGAATAGGGATAAGGTAATAGAGGTGATAATTAAATGGGGTTCTAATTGGAAAGAAGAAGAGTCATATCCCCAAGTTAGTTTAGTAGACGGTAAGTGGTAGATCTCGGATTTTTGGAGATCAAAAACTTCGACTGATTGGATGAAATCGGAGAAGTGATAAGCGCCGCCGTGGATGTTGCTGTAAACTGCTCCGCCAATAGTCCCGGGGATATAGCCAAACCATTGTAAGCCGGTAATACCTTTGTCTATTAGCTGATTAATAATTGGGGGGAGTTGGCAACCAGAGTCAATCCTGACCAAGATTGGTGGTTTATCTGATTCATCGTAATCAAGAGCACCAAAATTTAGATATTTACGGGGATCGTTTTCGGTGCGGTGAGTAGATATTTTGTCTGTTTTGTGGGAATCTTTGCGGATATTTAAAATTTCGAAATCAGTAGAAGAGTTTTTAATGACAATGCCACGGATACCAGAATCAGAAATTAAAACATTGGATCCATTGCCTAAGATAGTTGGGTAGGTCGCAGGCGATAGATCGTAGATAAATTTGAGAACTTTAGTTAATTCTTTGGAAGAATAAGTGTGAATGAAAATGTCGGCAGGGCCGCCGATGTTGATGGTGGTGTAAGGGTCGAGGAGGTGGTTTTGGTAGATTTCGAGACTAGGGAAAGTAGATTTGAATT
>CAZWUG010000085.1:0-2107 GCA_964637525.1 uncultured Gammaproteobacteria bacterium
AAGAAAAGTTTCCCTTTTTAAGGGAAAAACCGTGAAACGGAAAGGGTTTGAGAAGGTTTAGTTATTTAAAATATTTTCTTTGAGGTTGGTTTGGGGGATTAAGGAAGAGAGATTGAAAGTTTTGATTTTTAAAAGGTCAGCGAGAATTTTTTGACTGGTGCTAATGAGTTGAGTATTGGAAAAGTTAGCTAATTTTAGAGATGGGAAACCGTGTTGAATGGTAGAAAATATTTCTCCCGGGCCACGAATTTTTAAGTCATATTCGGCAATTTTTAAACCGTTGTTATATTTTTCCATAAATTGAAGACGTTGGTAAGCTTTATCATCTTCTTTGGAATCGGTGAAGAAATAGCAAAAACTTTGGAGTTGTCCCCTACCAACCCGGCCTCGAAGTTGATGGAGTTGAGATAACCCAAAGCGTTCGGCTGATTGAATTATCATGATAGTGCTGTTGGGAATGTCAACACCAACTTCGATAATTGGAGTGGTGACTAAAATGTTTGTCTTGTTTTTTTGAAAATCAGAAATAATTTTTTCTTTTTCTTTTGATTTAATTTTCCCGTGGAGTAAGGATAATTTTAGTTTAGGAAATATTTTTTGTAATTTTTCAAACTCGGCCTTGGCTGATTTAATGCTTTGCATAGTTTCGGAAATGTCGATAAAAGGACAAACGATGAAAGCCTGGCATTTAGTTTTTATAATTTCGTTTTGAATCCAAGAATAGCAGTTGGGTATTTTTGAGTGTGGAACCAAAAAAGTTTTTATGGGGAGTCGGTTTTGAGGCAAAATGCCAATAGTAGAAATATCAAGATTGCCCAGTAGGGTTAAACTGATGGTTCGAGGGATGGGGGTAGCGGTCATGGTAAGACAATGTGGTAGATTTAAGGAATCGCCTAAAAATGAGCGTTGCTTCACGCCAAATTTATGTTGTTCATCAATAATTAAGAGAGCTACTTTATCTTGAATAGTAGATTTTTGAAAAATAGCAGCGTGAGTGGCAATAATAATGGCATTATTGGAAATTTTTGTAAGGTCTGTTTTGTTTGATGAAGTAAGAAGGTAAGTTGGGACTTTGGTTTTTTTAAAAAATTTTTGAAAAGTAGCAAAATGTTGTTGGGCTAACATTTCGGTTGGGGCTAAAAACAATGAGAGAGAGTTATTTAAGTGAGTTAGATAACAAGCTAGCAGGGCGATAATGGTTTTGCCAGAACCAACATCTCCCTGGATTAGCCTGTTGGTAACTTTTTGAGGATTAGTGATATCCAGTTTAACTTCTTGCCAAACCTTGACCTGATCATCGGTTAATTTAAAAGGTAAAGATTTGATGAGTTTTTCAATTTTTTGATCGATTTTTGAGTCTGATTTAAGAGGAATTTTTGGGGTTTTGCCAAGCCAATCTTTTTTGAGAAGCCAAGATTTGGCTTGAATTGAGAGAATCTCTTGTAGAGATAATCTAAACTTAGCTTGTTGGAGTAATAATTGATTTTGAGGGTTGTGGATTTGTTCTAATGATTTTTTGATATCTAGTAATTGATAATTTTTTAAAATTTCTTGAGGAAGAATTTCTGGGATGTTGGCGGTTAGTTGGTAAAGATGGGTTTGGATAGTTTGGCGAAACCAATTTGAAGTTAAACCGCTGGTTTCCGGATAAATAGCAATAATTTTGCCGGTGTGATATTTGCCGGAAACCGGGGCGATAATGGTTTTTTTATTTTGGAAAAGAGAAACTGCACCGGCAAAACTATAAGTATCCCCGACTTTAAAATTTTTTGAAAGATAAGGTTGGTTGAACCAAAGTAAATTTATTTGACCGGTTTTATCGGCGACGGTAGCCTTTTGGAGATTTTTATGAGAGCGGGTAAAAATGTTTTGAAAACTTAGAAGCTGCCCGGTAATGGTAATATTTTCGTTTTCTTGTGCTTCTGATATATTTGTGGAATGGGAAAAATCAATATATCTATAGGGGTAATGGAAGAGTAGATCTTTAGGGGTAAAGATATCAAGTCTGTGTAATTTTTCGAGGGTTTTGCTGCCTACTTTAGGAATTTGAGTTAAACTATCCATGTATCCATGATATCAGAAAAATTTTTACTGTTCGGGTTTAATT
>CAZWUG010000086.1:0-2088 GCA_964637525.1 uncultured Gammaproteobacteria bacterium
TTCCTGCGGGGCGGGCATTAGAGCAGCGGCCCCCACGCCGGTTTGTTCGCACTCCATTTGCACAATGGCCCGGGGAACTCTGGTGACGACGGCCTTGGCTTCCGTTGTGTTGTTTCGCAGTAATTAGAGCGTAGCTATCTTGTTTTCTTAATATCTTAAAAATTATGGAAAAGTAAAAAAATATTTAAACATGAACGACCATTTGATTGTTTTTCAAAAACTCTATGACCTTTATCTTTACACTCATAAATCGGTAATGAAATTTCCCAAGTGTGAAAGGTTTTTGTTATCCAACAAACTGTTGGAAGCGAATCTGGAAATGCTGAGACTGACGATTGTAGCTAACTCAAAAAGCGATAGAAAAGAAGAACTAAAACAGATTTCGGTGCTGCTGGATATTTTTAGAATTCATGTAAGAGTGGCTAAGGATTTGAATTTGCTGTCGGTCAAAAGATATGTTCATTTTGTCGAGCTGGTGAATGAAATCGGCAGGCTGCTGACGGGATGGAAAAATATGATGGGAGGAGAAATCAAATAATTTGTCTGTTGACACGTTTGCAGAAACTGCACTGTATCTTCAGTATGTGAAAACGTGTAAATTGTCTATTAAATGCAGATATAAATTGGTTAATAAGGATTCTTTAAAGTTAATTTTTGGTTAACAGCCAATCTATGAGGTTAGTTTGTTTTATGCCGTTATAATTAAACGAGCCAACGTCGGTGGAGATTATATACTTAGGATTGTTATCATCTATAGACTCAAGGGGAATTAGTTCCCTATTTCTGGTGTTATTGTCGGACATACTTTCAGTAACTTGGTAATATGCGGTTTCTCCGGCAGTATTTTTAGTCACGAAGTCAATTTCCTGGCCATTTTTAGTTCGACCTACCCAAATTTGATTTCCACGGCGAAGCAGTTCCAGAAAGACCAAGTTTTCCAAGGTGTGTCCCCTGTTGGTGTTGGCTCTGGCACCAATAATACTTGATCTTAATCCAGTATCAACAACATAATATTTTTGTTGTGTTTGCAGGAACATTTTACCTTTTATATCGTAGCGGTTTACAGGATAGAACAGAAAGCTGTCACTTAAAGCTGAAAGGTTATTATCCACTGTTTGTGGAGCTACCTTGCGGTAGTTTGAGGCCATATAATTGGAAATGCTTTTGGGGCTAACGAAATTACCGATGTTGTCCAATAAAAATCTGGTTATGTGTTCTAAAACTTCACGGTCGTTAATGCCCTTTCTATTAACAACATCTTTAAAGAGAACGGTGGTATATATTCCGGTTAAATACTCGTTGACTAGTGATGGGTTGAGATTAAATAATTCAATAGTTTGAGGGAAAGATCCATAATTTATGTAATTTTGAAATAATAAATCGAGTCTAGTTTGGTCCTTGAAACTTGATAAATATTCGGTAAAAGATAGTGGTAGTATTTTTATTTCAAAACTGCGGCCGGTGAGCAGTGTTGCCAATTCGCCCGATAGAAAATAGGCATTGGAACCAGTTATATATAAGTCAACGTTTTTTTTGATAAATAATCCATCAACTAATTTCTCAAAATTTGGAATATTTTGAATTTCGTCGAGAAAAACGTAATTCATTTTGTTGTTAATTAAGTTCTTGTTAATTTTACGATAAATATTGATATAGTTAGTAATTTTGTTGGTATATTCGGGGTTTTCAAAGTTTAAAAATGTTATTTGTTTTTTGTTGATGTTTTGAGCAAGTAGTTCGTCTTTAAACATTTCCAAAAGAGTACTTTTTCCTGAGCGACGAACTCCGGAGATGACTTTTATGAGATGAACGTCTTTTAATTGTCTTAATTTGGAGAGGTATTGTTCGCGTTTTATCATGTGGCTTAATTATATCTTAGCATTAGTGGGGTGTCAATACTTTTTAATGATTTAGTTAAAAACTGGTTAATTTTTGTAAGTTTTTAAATAAATGTTTAAAAACTTTGGAATAAGTTGAGGTGGAATTTAAATTTCTTTGGGCATGATTAGGCCGTTAATTTTGAAACTGGTGGAATTTTCCTGGTAATCGGTGCCTTTGAGAAAACCGCGGAAAGAATTTCCTGAGGAA
>CAZWUG010000087.1:0-2080 GCA_964637525.1 uncultured Gammaproteobacteria bacterium
CCTCGATTACCTGGATGAAAGCCAGGTGTCCTAGGCCACTAGACGACGGAGCCAAGTTTTAATTAATTTAAGAAGAAACCCAAGCTTGCATGAAAGCCAGGTGTCTCCCGATCCATCGGGAACGACGGAGCCGTAACCGGCCAAGTCCGAAATACATCAGAGCAGAGCCAAAGTAAGTCTTATTTTAACAGTAAAATATCCAAATTTCTACCTCTACCAACACTTACCCCAAACTTCTCAAAATTCCCAGCAGCTTCTCCTCATAGCCGTTCCTCGGTTCAACATCATTTTTGGTAAAAAACATTTGAAAAATAATCAATTTATTATTTTTATTAAAAAATACAAAATTTCCCGCCCTCGAAAAAGCCGCCCCGTCAACATTAATTTGCTCTACTTTCAAATCACTGCTCCCGCTAAACTGATCAAAAGTATATTTGCCGTCATAACAAATATAAGAAAAAACCGATTTATTGGCCGCCTCATCAAAAACCGCCTCCGACAAAGGCTCTTGTGGTAAAGGCAATTTAGTCAAAGATTTAGTCAATCCGGCGGGTAAATCAAAAGAAATGCCACAAACGCTATCCGAAAATTTCCCCCCTTTAACCACACCACCCCCCGAACCCGTCAAATTATCCAAAGAAACATTTTGACTGCTAAAAGAATTCTTTTTGCGGTTATTCAAAGAGGCAAAAATTACAATTATCAAAATCATCAAAACTGCCAATCCTACTGCCACCCATGCCAACATTAATTCTTTTTTACTCAATTTAGACATCTTCTATTCTCATTATAATACTTATAAACTTTTATTGGCTTTGGACTATATGCCTTCCTACGGGGCGGGAATTAGAACAACGGCACCAACGCCGGTTTGTTCACACTCAATTTGAACAATGGCCCGGGGAACTCTGGTAACAACAACATTGGCTTCCGTTGTGTTGTTTCGCAGTAAATATTCCGGCCAGATCTCAAAACACTTATTTTGAGCCGTGCCACCAATAATTACCAGTCCAAAACCTGGTGTTCATTAGAACCCAAAGAACCGTTAAAAGGAGAGTTTAATCACTCTCCTTTTAACATTTTTATGTTTAATCAAATAACCGACTATCAAAATCTCCTCCTGGCCTACTTTCTTACCAGAAAGTGTCGCCGCTTCAAATCCGAATCTCAAAAAATTGAAATAAATTACGAAGTAGTTTTGTCTCAGCTTCAATGGAAGCTCAAAAATAACTTTTATCAACCTAAGCCATACCGCAAATTTATTGTTTTTGAACCCAAAAAAAGAAAAGTTTCCGCCCCCAATTATCAGGACAGAATTGTTCACCATGCCATCGTCAATATTATCGAGCCCATCTTTGAAAAAAGATTTATCAGCCACTCTTATGCCTGTCGAAAGTACAAAGGGGCCAGCGCTGCCAAAGCCGATATTGCCGCCATTTATCAAGATATTTACCAAAAATACGGCAAATTTTATGTTTTAAAATGCGATATTAAATCTTATTTTGGCAGCATTAACCATCAAATACTCCAAAAATTGCTTCAGCAAAGTATTTCCTGCCCTCAAACCTCCGACCTCCTTCGAAAAATTATAGATTCCTATTGTGAATCGCCCCAAACCGGCATTCCCATCGGCAATCTCACCAGCCAATTATTTGCCAATCTTTATCTTCACCCTCTCGACATTTATCTCACCCGATCCATCAGGGAACAAAATTATTTCCGCTACATGGATGATTTTATTATTTTCTCTCCCGACAAAGATTATCTCCTCAACCTCCGGCAAATCATCGGCGGATTTTTAAAATATTTTCTCAAGCTCAATCTTCACCCCCGAAAAAACAATATCTTCCGTGCCGACACCGGCATCGACTTTGTTGGCTATATGTTTAAGCCCAACTCTATCACCCTAAGAAAAAAGACCGTCCGCCGCCACAAAAGACGCCACCAAAGAAGACTTAAATTGCTCCAAAAACTAAAAAAACGAAACGACACCGAAAGTATCCAAAAACTCCAGAAAAAAATCTGTTCCTCAGGAAATTCTTTCCGCGGTTTTCTCAAAGGCACCGATTACCAGGAAAAT
>CAZWUG010000088.1:0-2072 GCA_964637525.1 uncultured Gammaproteobacteria bacterium
GGTGAATGAAGGGAAGATAATTCCTTTGGTCGATCCAATGTCCGGAGGCGATTTGATTCGAGGTAAAGAGGGTAAGTTTGTGAGTGAGTCTACTGGAGGAAAATTTGAATTATATAAGGACTATTTTATACCTTTATATGTGCCTGATAAAACATTAGAACCGGCTCATATAGAAAATGGTAGGTTGGTGGGGAATGAAACAGGTAGATCGTTTGAAATAAACGAGGAGGGAGTGGTTTTAACTCCAGATGAGAGGGAAAATAAGAGTATGGCGGAAATGGATCTGGTAAAATTGAAAACTGCATTGAAAGAGGCTGAGGATGAGGTTAATAAATCAATATTGGAAAATATGGCGGGTCTTGGACGGTCTTTGTGGGATGTGATGAAGAAATCTTTCCAAGAAGGTGAAACAGATGAACAGCTAAGGCAGAAGATAAAAGGGTTGATTGAAGAATATGATGGGCGGTCAAAAGCTATGGCAGATAGATATTATTTTAAACTCGAAAACATTACACAAGTGTTAAAACCAAAAACCGAACCAAATTTGGAGGCGGAATTAGAATCGGAACAAGAGCAGGGGCTGGAATCAGAGTTAGAACCTAAGCCGAAGTTAGAATCAAAAACAGATGAGGTTTGAGTATGAGGTGTTTGGAGTTGTAAATGTATGGTTCGTACATCGTGTTAACCCCAGATAGAAATGTCCGGTTCGTACATCAAGTTGACAAAAGAAAAAATAACCGATACAATTATTGTGATTTCCAAAACGTTTCCCGTTTTTTATGGTGTTTCTCATAAATTTTCTTAATTTGTTTAATTGATTAATTTTTAATTTTTCCCAAAATGCCTAGAAAGAAAGCTGAGCCAATAGTGGTTCAAGATATTAATATTAATGTAGTGCCGGAAATAAAAACTGAGCCAGTAAATCAGCCTGTCAGCCAATCAGATAGCCAGAAAGCAGCAGAGCCGGTAAAAAAAATAGAAGAAGTTCCTAAAAGTAACAATGCGGTTAGTTTTGTTAGTTCCTCTTTGGCTAATGCGGCTACTAATGAAACTACGGTGGGACAAGCTCAGCCAGTAATACAACAACCAGTGAGACAGCCATATCAACAACCACAAAGACAACAACCTCAACAACAACCCAGACCTCAAGCAAGTTATAACCCACCGGTGGTGACGGAATTGATTTCGGGAATATTGGAAGTAATGCAAGACGGCAGTGGTTTTGTCAGACCGAATTTTTTACCAAATGGGAAAGATGCTTATATTGCCTCAATGCAAATTCGACGTTACGGTTTGAGAGCCGGGGATTTGATTACCGGTGCGGCTAAAAAACCAAAAGAAAATGAAAAATATTGGGCAATGACCAGAATTGATAAAGTGAATGAAATGGATTTGTCCAGTGCTTTGAGAAGACCGGATTTTAAAGATTTAGTGCCGATTTATCCAAATAAATTGATGAAATTGGAAACTGAGGCAGAAATTTTATCGACCAGAATTTTGGATTTGTTTTGTCCGGTGGGTTTTGGCCAAAGAGGGATGGTGGTGTCACCACCAAAGGCGGGTAAAACAACTTTATTGAAAGAAATTGCAGCGGGAGTGGCAGTGAATTATCCGGAAGCTCATTTGATGGCCATATTGGTAGGAGAAAGACCGGAAGAAGTAACAGACATGCAAAGATTTATTAAAGGTGAGGTGATTGCCTCGAGTTTTGACCAGAAACCGGAAGATCAAACCAGAGCGGCAGAAATCGGCATGGAAAGAGCCAAGAGATTAGTAGAATTAGGTAAAGATGTAGTGGTAGTGTTTGATTCAATTACCAGGTTAGCTCGGGCTTACAACTTGGCGATTCCGACCAGTGGCCGAACTTTGTCGGGCGGTTTTGATCCGGCAGCGTTGTATCCAAGTAAGAAATTTTTTGGGGCGGCTCGGAAAATTGAAAACGGAGGGTCGCTGACAATTATCGGAACGGCTTTGGTGGAGACCGGGTCAAAAATGGATGAATTGATTTTTGAGGAATTTAAAGGGACGGGAAATATGGAATTGAGACTGGAAAGAAATTTGGCGGAAAGACG
>CAZWUG010000089.1:0-1969 GCA_964637525.1 uncultured Gammaproteobacteria bacterium
TGTTTGTACTTATTACTCACCCGTTCGCCGCTAAACTTATTATTTACACAAAACCTCTCTGTCCTGATAAATCAGGACATCTCCCCTTAAAAAAGGGAGAAGTCTTAAAAACAGAGATTCTTAGTGTAAACAACAAGTCCCGCTCGACTTGCATGTCTTAGGCACATCGCCAGCGTTCACCCTGAGCCACGATCAAACTCTTAGTACTAACACCTCGGATAAATCCGAGAGTGATTGATCAAATATCAATCAAAAATTTTTTGAAAATTCTTTCTGGTACTAGCAGCTTGGAGCTCTAAATGAATGCATTAAAATTTTAAAGAACCCCGAAAGTTTCGGGGCCGGGTACTTCGTATCCGGCACTGATTCGACAGTGAGGTTATTATATTACATGAATTTTAATTTTGCACTAGGCAAGTTAGTTTAGAGTTGAATAATTTTGGCTTTAGATAGGATTTTGACACTTTCCGGTTCAGAAGAAGTAAAGATAGTTTGATAATGATGGCAAACTTTAGTAACTAATTGTTGATGTTCCGGATCGAGTTCGGAAAAAATATCATCCAATAAAAGTATGGGTTTATCCTGATAATTTTGTTCAAGAAAATTAATTTGGCCTAATCTAAGGGCTAATACAGCTAACCTTTGTTGTCCCCGACTGCCCCAAAAAGCTAAGTTTTTATCCTCTGAAGGAAAAACGTTGTTGTCAAAACTAAAATCATCCCGATGAATACCGGCTTGGGTATAACCTCGATGTAAATCTAAGGAATAATTTCGTTTAAGTTTGTCTGCTGACAAAATAGAAGGATGATAATTTAAACTAATGGTGTTGATTTGAGAATCAGGGTGGTTGCTGAAAAAATCATTGACCGACTTAATAAATTTAATTCTAAAATCGTGGACAATATTGGAATTTTTGATAAGAACCTGATCCCAATAAAAAAGATCGCTAGGATTAATTAAATTAAGACGGATTTGGTCAAGAAGTTCATTACGGTGTTTGAGGGCTTTATTAAATTGAGACAGAGCTGAGGTATAACGCCATTCGGTCTGGGAAAAAATTTCATCAAGAAATTCCCGGCGACGGCTAGGTGAGCCGGTAACCAAACGAATATCTTCCGGCTGAAAAACAACATTTTTGATAATGCCTAAATATTTTTTACGAGGTTTGGCAACTTTTTGAATAAAAAATTTACGAGAAACAGTGGGTTTTAGTTGGTCTGGGTCTTTGGAGATTCTAACTTCAATCTCAGCGGTGTCTTGATTATCCTGAAATAATTTGGCTCTGACCGAGGAAAAATAAGTGCTCCAATTAATTAATTTAGACTGAGAGTTAGAGCGAAAACTTTTTCCAGAAGAGAGAAAAAATATGGCTTCTAAAATATTGGTTTTGCCGGAACCGTTAGGGCCAAGAATTAAATTAAATTTTGGATCGAATTCAAACAATTTATTCTCATAGGAACGGAAGTTTTGAAGAAGGAGCTTTTTTAGATACACAATGGTAGTATAGCAATTTGGTCCAGCGGGTTGGAGTTGAACCAACTTACGATAGTTTTACAGACTATTGCCTAACCGTCCGGCTCCCGCTGGTTTGAATGTGTTTGATTATAACAAAAAAAATAGACAAAATCTTTATTGTTAAAATAGTTTATGAAAATAAAAATCATTTCTTGGAATGTAGCTGGAATTAGGGCAGGAATCAAAAAAGGTTTGTGGCAAAAAATGCGAGAGATTGGTGCAGATATTTATTGTTTTCAGGAAGCCAAAGCTAGACCGGAACAGGTTGAAATAGGACTCGACTATCCGACTGAATATAAAAGTTATTGGAATCCGGCAGAAAAAGCGGGATATAGCGGAGTGGTAACTTTTTGTAAGGATGAACCTAAAAAAGTGATTGTGGGAGATAGAGATAATGACTGGGATGATGAAGGCCGAGTAATTATTACTAAATTTGATGAATTTACTTTATTAA
>CAZWUG010000090.1:0-1412 GCA_964637525.1 uncultured Gammaproteobacteria bacterium
CGATGATGGAAATGGACGCATTGCCAGAGCCTTAACTGATATGGCGATAGCTCAAGATGATAAGTTGAATAAACGGTACTATAGTTTATCGACGGAAATATTGAAAGATAAACAAACATATTATAGGATTTTAGAACAGTCACAAAAAGGTAATTTAGATATAACTAATTGGCTTCTTTGGTTTATTGACTGTTTCTCATCAGCTTTAGTGACTTCTGAAAATTTATTACAAGATGTTTTTAATAAAGCTGATTTTTGGCAGAAAAAAGTTATTAATAAAATCTTGGATGCCGGTAAAGATAATTTTTTGGGCGGATTAACTACAAGAAAATATATGGGGATGACCGGAATAAGTCGTATTACTGCTATTCGTGAAATTAATGATCTATTACTAAAAAATATTTTGATTCAAAATAAAGGTAAGGGGCGAAATGTAAATTATTCCATTAAGTGGTAGAAGAAAAATGTTTGGGGGATTGGTATTTTAAAAACATGGAACTAGATTTTGGAAATTTTGTCCGAAGGAGATTGACTTTTTGGATTGTAGTGTATATATTACAGACATTATAGTTTTTTTATAAAGAAAAATTATGTTAAGGCAAGAAACGTTGTTGGTGACTGCGAGTGTATCGAGAAAGTGTTTAGATGCTATTCATGGCAATGAAGGAACTTCTGTATATTTATATGACAGTGATTTCAGAGAGACTTTGTCTGAAGGTTATAAAAATGCTAAAGATAAGTTTTCATTTTTTCATTTGCGCGGCTTGATGGAAGGTTTTCCCGGTTTAGAAAGTGAGAAGGAGGTAAAGGCAAATTTTGTGGAATCTAGAGATTTTGATGATTTTTATGGTCGACTACCAAAACAAATGCAGGAAGTTATTGATAATCCTTCTGTTCGATTATTACCAGTAATATCGGCAATTAAATCTTCAGAAAGCCGAGGGTTGATTGTTGGCAGCGGGACTAAAGATATTATTAAAGATATTGACAAGTCGGCTGTAGGCATGGCGGTGGAAGGTTTTTTCCTTCTTTTTGTTGGAAGAAGAATGACTTTTCTTACTACAGGAGCTGAGGTGAAAAAAACAGGGGTCGTTATTGGAATAAGCCATGCAATTGTTTCTCCCGGGGCTACATTGGAAGAATTGGGCGATTTTAGGAGACGTCTAACAAAAGATGCTGCAGATATAAGTGCTTTGCCACCTTTGTTGGTTACATCTGATATGGTGATTGCACGCGGCGGTGTGGCTACTTTTTGTTTGTAATAAATCTAGAATAAACCGATTATTGTTCAATAAGTATTGGGCTTTTTATATATTGTCAGCAAAGATTTTTTCGCGGGATTTGAAATAGACAAAACCAATAAATAGTGTGATTAGAGAAACTCCCAAACCAATGGCTAAACTGGAATATTT
>CAZWUG010000090.1:1476-1927 GCA_964637525.1 uncultured Gammaproteobacteria bacterium
ATAGGATTAATTTGATAAAGAATTCTGTATTTAGCGGGAATAGCATCGGCGGAATAAATAACCGGAGTGGCATACATCCAAAGGAGTAAAATCATACTTAAAAGATATTGAATGTCGCGGTAAAGTAAATTGGCGGCGGCAAAAAAAAGTGATAGGCCTAAGGTAAAAATTTGTTGAATTAAAAATATAGGAATGACCCAAAGAATATTCCAGTTGATGGGTAAATGGTAAAAAACCATATAGGCCACCAAAATGCTTAGGGCAAAAATAAAGTCGATAATTTTGGCAAAAATAGTAGAAATTACTAAAATAGTTCGGGGAAAATAAATTTTGGTAATTAAACTGCCGGATCCAACCAAAGATGAGGCAGCTGAACTAAGAGAATTGGCGAACAAATTCCAAGGTAAAAGAGCCACAAAAAGGAAAATTGAATAAGGAATGTTGGCGGCGG
>CAZWUG010000091.1:0-1889 GCA_964637525.1 uncultured Gammaproteobacteria bacterium
GAGAGGATCCTGATTTATCGGGAGGTGGGTTTCGTATCGCTCTTGTTCAGGATTATATTAAAGAATTTGGTGGTGCCGAAGCTGTTTTAGAGGTCTTATCTGATATTTTCCCCGACGCTCCAATTTACACTTCTGTCTATAAACCGGCATATTTAGGTCCCCATCAGGATCGCCTCCAAAAAAAATGGGCTAATCGAATCCGCCAAAGTTTTTTTCAATATATTCCCTTTGCTCATAAAATCATTTCTCCTCTCCGCCTTCTTTCTTCGTTAGCCTTTAAATCTTTTGATTTTTCTAAGTTCGACTTAATTATTACTTCGGCCACTGGCGCTTATTTTCCCAATTCTCTCCACAAAAAATCCGCCAAATTAATTTGTTATTGTCACACTCCACCTCGTTATCTTTATGGTTTACCTACTGCCCGCCAATTTACTCAAAATAAAATCATCAAATTTTTAGTTGATATCGTCAATCATTTTTTGCGATTAAAAGATTTTTGTTATTCCCAAAATGTTGACCAATATATCGCCAATTCTCGCACTACCGCCGCCCGTATCCAAAAGTTTTATCGTCGTGACGCTCTCGTCATTAACCCTCCAGTCGATTTACCCAAAATAAAACCTGCCCTGTCAAGGGAAGGTGCCCGAAGGGCGGAAGGGTTTTTCTTGGCCGGAGGCAGATTAGCTCGTGCCAAACGTTTTGATATTGCTATCCAAGCTTGTAACCAACTTAATTTAAAATTAAAGATATTTGGTCGGGATTTTGCCAACACCTTAGCAGAACTTAAAAAAATATCCGGTCCTACCATAGAATTTATTGGTGAAATTAACCAGGAAGAAAAGGCTAAACTTTATCAAAACGCCCAAGCTTTCATTTTTTCTGCTGATCAGGAGGATTTTGGTATTGTCCCGGTTGAGTCCATGGCTTATGGTTGTCCGGTCATTGCTTACCGCAGTGGGGGAGTTACCGAGACTGTTGTTGGCGGTAAAACCGGCGTCTTTTTTGACCAATTAACCGCCGATTCCTGTGTCAATGCTATTAAAAAATTCCAAAAACTAAAAATTAACTCCTCCGACTGTATTTCTCGTGCCGCCGAATTCTCCACCGCCAAATTTATTTCCAAAATCAAAAAATTAATTTCATTAAAACCATGAAAACCTTATTTTTAACTTCAACCGCCACTAATGTTTTAGACGATATAGTCAAACATTTACCTAAAGAACCAAAAGATTATAATCTGGCTTTTATTCCCACTGCCTCAGAAATTTACACTGGTGATCTCTGGTGGGTTAGAGACGATAAAGATAAATTGATCAAAACCGGTTTTAACTTAACTGAGTTTTCTCTTACCGGTTTAGCCAAAAATCAAATAGAAGAAAAACTAAAAGACATTGATATTATTTTTGTCTGCGGAGGTAATGTTTTTTATTTATTAGACCAAGTTATTAAAACTGGTTTCGATCAAATTCTCATAGAAAAATCCCAAAAAGATTTAATTTATATTGGTTCTAGTGCTGGTACTATGATTTTAGGAAAAAGAATTGAATTAGTTTCTACCCTTGACGATCAATCTAAAGCCCCGGAATTAAAGTCAGATGGTCTTGGTATTATCGATTTGGCTATTTTGCCGCATTGGGGTAATCCCAAGTTTAAAGAAGAATATCTTCAGGCGTCAGAATCCACCTACAATGCTAATGCCAAAATAATCCTTCTAAATGACCGGCAATATCTTCTTGTTCAAGGTGAAGATTATAAAATCATTCAAGTTTAATTTTTCAAATCTAGTTCTTTCCAAACCCTATTCTGTGCTTCGTCAAAACTTAACAATTCTTCATCATTTTGTAAACAATGTTCAATTTCAATCGCGTCCACCATTCCAATTTTTTCTT
>CAZWUG010000092.1:0-1719 GCA_964637525.1 uncultured Gammaproteobacteria bacterium
AAGCTACGCAAACAGAAAGACAAACTAAAATAGATAATATCTTGACTAAAGAGCAGCAAGATAAATATAAAGTTGTACAAGAGGAACGTCAAGCCGAACGCCAAGCAAAAATGAAGGAAGCACGCGAAAAACGTATGAAAGACCGCAACAAAGCTGACGAAAAGAAATAGTAATCATAAGCAAATATTCAGCCCTAAAATTCAGTAGAATAATACTCGATATAGGGCTGAATTATTTTAAGAATATTTACTTATTCATTGATTTCTTGCGTTCTATTATCTCCTTGGCTATGGAGCTACGCATAGTATCGAGCATTTTCATGAATTCGTCCGGATTTTCCTTCGCCAATTCCATATATGTTCGTCTAAATTCGTCAATATTATAACCTTCTTCGTCTAATATTTTCAGCATATTTCTATGTGCGGTAATACTATCAGAATGCAGCTCGCGATTAATCAAGACTCGCCGGTATGCTTGAGCGAATTTCTCGCTATCAGAGCGGAAATAATCGCACGAACTAAGTACGAAAATCGAAGATAATATCAATCCAACCAAAAATCTATTTATTAGCATCATATTTCCCATTATCATTATCAACTAAAAATCCAAAATAATGTTGATCATTAACAACCGAGTATCTTGACAGAAAAATAAGTAAATTTATAGCCCAAACAGAGAACCATGAAGCCCAATGGATTTTGAATTTTTGATTAAATTTAGTAATTAAAATCGTGGTAATAATTAAAATTAAGATTTGCCAAAGGAGTAAGTTATTTAAAGTTGGACCATAAAATATTTTCCAACCTGAAGAGTAATATGACCTAAAGACAGGTAGATATATGATTAAAGTAAATAATGCCGGAACAATACTTTTACTCCACCAAAATAAAAGGGGGACTAATAAAAGGAAAAAAGGGAAATAAAAATAGTCTTTTTGACCAGACAGACTGTTTAAATCACGGTTTAAGAATAAGTTTTGATCAGCGATAAATTTATCAGGGAAACTAATATTTGGTTGGTAAACAATTTTTTCTGATAGGGTTGAATTAAGACGTGACTGAGGAGTTAAGAGCCAATCTCCTAAAATAATTTTTGAGGGATTTTGGTTATGATAAGTTTTTTTGTAAAAATCAGAAAATTGACTCAATGTAAGAGAGACAATTTTATTTTGAGAAAGCCAGGTTAACTGTTTGTCATATTCCTGCTCGTGACCAACGCTTTCCATACCCGTTTCCAACCCGACAGTAATCTGACCCAAAGGGTCAACTGATAGATACTGGTTAGCTAAATTTTTAAAATAATCAAAATTTAATTTTTGGCTTAAGTAATCATTAGCCTGAAGAGAATAGTTGGAAACCAAAGGGCCAGAACCATGATAAGCTTTTTTTAAATCACGCTGAGCCCATTGAACAACAACTGTTTGGGAGATTCCGGGGACCAGAATATTTTGGGAAGAAGCAATGTAGGGGTAGCCCCACCATTGACCCCAAACACCATAATTATCGGTAATTTTTTGATCAGCAACAATCATTAATGAATAGATTTGATATTTTTGAGCTAAATAATTTTGAGACCAACTATCAATCCACCAAGCTCCGGCAGATTTGGGGATAAACCCAAAGGTATTCTTGAAATCGAAAATCATCTGGTCAATTAGCTTTTTCCTATCTGTAGGGTTGTAGGCAGAAAGAAAAATTGCTTTAGGGGAATACCATTCGG
>CAZWUG010000093.1:0-810 GCA_964637525.1 uncultured Gammaproteobacteria bacterium
GTCTTTTAATTTTTTGATTAACACACAAGCATTATAACTCCAAATTGCAATTTTGTCAATACACTTATACTTCTACTGTATCAAAACTAGCCAATCCCCATTTAAATTAATCTCAATGCTACAATAAATATATGAATAGTCACCAAATCAGTGATTCATCTATTGAAAAATTTGGCAAACAAGCCAAAGAAGCTCGAAAAAAATTAAATCTAACCCAATCTGATGTTGCCGCTAAAGCTGATATGACCGTAAATTACTACGCTATGATCGAACGTGGTGAAGTAAACCCATCATTTGAAAAAATTAAAAACCTAGCCAAAGTTTTAAAACTTAAAATCACTATTTCTTAAGCTGTCTTTTTTTTCTCTTTTCTTACAGCCTCTACTTCGGAAGTCAACATTTTGGCAAATATGTGTAACATGTCAGCCAATGACTCGGCTTGTTCCCTAGTTGCCTTTGGGTCGTTTTTTTTCAGGCTTTTGAATGCCGATTCAACTAAAAACTTTCGATTAGAATTTTTAAGAGCAAAACGATAGGTTTCCTCCGGAATTTGACTAAACTTTTTAATAATCTCTTTATCCTTAGTCATTGAAGTTAACTTCTCCCATAAAATGGGATTAGACAATTTTTCCAAAGACTTATTATTTTTACCTAATTTATTCATCAGGCCTATTATACGATACAAAAATTTAAAAAAACAAATTAAATTTTTACTAGTAAATATATCTGCCTAAGTTGATAAATTTAAAACATTCCTTAGCCTTAGTTTCACTATCAATTCGACGCATAATCTCTTGACTATGAGTTTGA
>CAZWUG010000093.1:820-1602 GCA_964637525.1 uncultured Gammaproteobacteria bacterium
TAACTCTTCCCATAAAACTAAATCAGATAGGTCTTTTAAGGAATTACTATTCTTAAGTGGTTTATTCATTAACTGGTATTATAACCGACTTATTAGTAGATATATTTATCCAAGTTAATGAAATTAAAACACTCTCTGGCTTTAGTTTCGCTATTAATTCGGCGCATGATTTCTTGACTGTAAGTTTGAGAAAGAATATTAAGACTCCCCTCCCAAAGTACCTTACGGTCAAGAATAGCCAGCTTTCTATGATTGTAGTCAGAAATAATCACCTGAACTCCCATCTTTTCAAAATTCCGAACAGTCTCTTCGGCTTGTTTTTTCATGTTAATACCATGTTCTTCTGGATTACGAGTAATAATATAAACTTTAACTTTCCTCTTTACCAAATTTTCAAACAAATAACTCAAGGTACGCATTCGTTGACCGGAAATAAATGGACTTTCGATAATTACTTCTTCCCGACACTGTTTTAAATCCCTTTCAAACTTAGAATAAAAATTATCATCATCGTAAAGGCGTGATTGAGTTAGATCCGGTGATAATCCAAATAGCTTTTCTAAGCATAAAAACATAATTTTATTCATATTCCTCCTTACTATCCGATTGATAAGCTTCCATCAGTTTGCTAAAATGCGACAAGGTTTCAATCAAAAGCGGTTCAAACTGCGAATTGTCTCCTACCCCAATTTTTTGTTCTACCTCTAATTTTCCTTCAGCCTCCAAATTATTTTCTCCATTATCCAAAAATCCCTGTTTTTCCAATGATGGCTCTAAACAAA